>SKYG01000238.1 GCA_007128045.1 Bacteroidales bacterium
AGGTAAAAATCCCAGTTTGGAATAATTACATCAATTAAAAATGTTGTAAAGGCAAACAACAACAGGGCATAAAAAACAATTCTTGTCTGATTACGCTGTCTGTTTGAATTGCTTAATAAATGCCATTTATAAGTCTGTATTAAAGCCAATATCAAGCATAAAAGAATAAATATAACGAATGGCAAAGCCCACGGTGATTGCTTGTTTACAAGAAAAAACCACGTATTGTTTCTCAGTATGAAAAATTTGATGGATTCAGGTTCAATAAATTGCCTGAAAACAAGAATTGTTGCAAATGGAAGTAAAATATAGAAAATAGCCTTCTTAAGGTAGCCGCTGTGTCTATGGCTTTGCAAAAAAAACAATAAAATATTTAAAGATACACTGGCACTAAGAATAGAGAAAACTGCAACCCTGTCATAAAGGTATACCACCTTAATCTCTTGCTGTTGCTGCAAGAGAAACATGGACAGCGAAAATATGGCGAAAAACAAGGAAACAAGTGAGAATGTAACGCTTATCTTGTTTCTCGGCAGTTTATAGTGAATGTAAATAGCTAGTTGCACATACAAGATGAAAGAAAGAAATGTGAACAACAGGTAAACACTCATCTATACCAATTTATGATCATTCTTCATCTGCCAGGAATCTTTCGGCCTGTATGGCAGCCATACAGCCAGTTCCTGCAGCAGTAACAGCTTGCCTGAACACATGATCCTGCACATCACCGGAAGCAAATACACCAGGTATATTTGTTTCTGTGGTACCAGGCTTGGTTATAATATATCCATTGGCGTCCATGTCGATCTGACCTTTAAATATAGAACTGTTTGGCGTATGACCAATGGCCACAAAGAACCCTTCAATATCCAACCGTGATTTTTCCCCTGTTTTAACATTTTCCAGTAATACGCCATCAACCGTTTTTTCTCCCAATACTTCAACAGGTACCGAATCCCAGATTATTTCTATGTTTGAAGCCTTCATGACCCTGTGCTGCATGGCTTTAGACGCCCTGAGTTCATCACGGCGATGGATCAGATATACCTTTTTACACAGCTTTGATAAATATGATGCCTCCTCACAGGCAGTATCTCCACCACCAACAACGGCCACATCTAGACCTTTATAGAAAAACCCGTCACAAGTGGCACAAGCAGAAACCCCAAATCCGTTCAATCGCTTTTCCGACTCCAGCCCAAGCCATCGTGCCGATGCCCCTGTGGCAATAATCAGTGTCTCAGCGAACACCTCGTCTTTCTCATCAATTACAACTTTAAAGGGGCGGCTCGATAAATCGACAGACGTGGCAAGGCCCCACCGCACATCTGTACCAAATCGTTCTGCCTGCTTCTGAAAATCGACCATCATCTGTGGACCCTGAACCCCATCCGGATAGCCCGGGTAATTCTCTACTTCGGTGGTAATGGTTAGTTGTCCTCCTGGCTGCAAGCCCTGATAGATAACCGGATGCAGGTCAGCGCGCGCTGCATAGATAGCAGCAGTAAAACCCGCGGGACCACTGCCAAGAATCAAACACCTGATCGTTTCTTTTTTCTCACTCATGATATAGTCATTGCTTTGGTAAAATAATAAGATTTAATTATTGAGCCCATACGAAAAGTTTCTGCCCGCTGATTGCGCTGATCTTCTCAGATTTATTATCATTGAAAATCAAATGAATCATATCAGTGTTTATCTGCGAAATTTGCGGGATACAAAAAAACAGACTTTCAATAGTGAACTCATTATTGCAAAATTACAGATATTTTATATGTACATATGTATATTTATAATGTTTTAACAAGATAACAACAAACCTGTTTTAGCCTGCATTCTTCCTAAAAAGTAAAAGAAACCATAAATTATATTGACTATCAACATATAAAAGTGAATACTTAAAAAGTCTCATTTTGTTTACTTTTACAAGTGCCTTTAATTCAGGTTAGAGGCATGGCTATTTTTTATACGGCAGCACATAGCCTATTCTGATCGTATTAAAAAGGAAGGAATCGTATCTGGTATCTGTAACAAAGGCACCATCCAGTCCGTGGTTGGCCGTATAACGGTATCCTGTTTCCAGCCCGATTCTGACAAAGTTGGCTACCATGATGGTGATGCCACCACCCACTGGCAAAGCAAGGGAGTATGGCGATGGTGTTTCCAGTTGTTCAGATAAGAATATTGGCTGATTATTGGCATCAAAGATTTCGGGGTTATGATAGAACCCTGATATTCCGGCAAACCCATACAGACCTATCCCGGATTTCCGGAATGGAGGCGTATGCAGTTCCATTTTCCAAGACACCTCATATACTTTATTGGTGAATGAATAGATTGTCACATTCTGGGGTATCTCACGAATCATGAAGTTATAATTATACCCATCAGACATACCAGCTGAAAGGTCCGCATAGTCAAATCCCAGTGCAAACCCAAACCATTCATTGATTTTGTACCGGGCAAACAGTCCGGCACTATAAGACACATGATCACTTATAAAGGCACCTGCATTCCAGTTATCCGCTCCTGGCTTACCACCTACATCAGATAAAACATGTGAGGAACCAACATTCACACCAATCTCAATTGCTCCAATACCATAAAACCGTGCCCGGTCAGACGGCCGCAATGGGCCTCTGGGAAC
>SKYG01000001.1 GCA_007128045.1 Bacteroidales bacterium
ATACCCTTGGCTATGGAAGACTGGAAATCAGGGAGCTCTCATTTGGAAAGCTTTTTACTGACCGTGAGGAGTATTTGAGGCTTCAGAAAAAAGTGATAGGAGGGAAGTACCTTGCTGAAACCATGATAGATCTACGCACGAAAGAAGGTCATTCCTTAAAAGCCAATGTCTCCTGTATAAGGCTTGGTGACAAGTTTAGAAAATTTATTGGCTTTGTCCTGGTAGGGATAAACCTTCATCAGAAGCAGATACTGGCAGGAGAGATTGCTGATGCGAAAAAGCAAGAGCAGTTGTTGGAAAATAAGCAAAAGGAGTTGCAGTTTGTATTGCAGAAACGAAACCAGGAGATGGGTGCTGCCCGGGTCAATTTGACTAGTCGGATTGGTGAAAGTGAGTATGCCCTGGATCAATCCAGACACATATTAAAGACAAAAGACGATTTGATCCGGGAAATGCACCACCGGGTTAAGAATAACCTTCAAATCATAAACTCGTTGACTAATTTCACTGGTTTAGATGAGAGGATTACTTTTGAGGACCAGGGTGTTCTGTTGAAGATAGTAGACCGGATTCGCAAAATTTCTGCCATCCATGATGATTTTTATGCGTCAGCCATGATGTCAAAGATCCACTTCGGTCAATACATTCAGAAGGCAGTTTCTGCCTTTCAGAGTCATTACAGAAATATGATTAATTTGATGATTAAAACTGATACCAGCGATGATATACTGCCGGTTAATCAGGCTCTTCCTTGTGGGCTTATATTACATGAATTGGTCATGAATGCCCTCGTACATGCTTTTGTTGACCAAAGTGTTGATAAGGAAGCTCCTGCCGGTGTCACCAGTAACTCTCTTGAGACAAATTCTGTTATCAGGATCGATTTTTATAAACGAAAAGGGACGTATATACTTGCGGTAATAGACAATGGTGCAGGTATCAAAGAGGACTGGAGAGAGCAACAATTTTCCGGCACAGGCTTACATCTGGTGGAGACCCTGGTTAAGGATTATCTGAAAGGAAGCTTTTTGGTGGAACCCTCTTTTGGTACAAAAGTAACGATATCATTCCCAGTGTAAACACTAAATAAAAAGATTTTTTCAGGAATCTTTGCGTTTATATTCTGATATTCATTCTGTTGTAAAGATTTGCTTGCTTTTTATGCAATTGCCCTATAAAACTTTGTTATTTTAGCAAAACTTCGGATCTGTTTGCAGCCTTGTGCTGAGTTAGGAATCTTGCAGATCAGGACAAATGCCAGATAGTTTGGGTATGGAACTATTCGCCCTGTTTTCAATGATTTGCTTCCTGTTTTACATACAGGCAGGTATCTATATTATCTGGAGAAATCCTTTCATGGGGGTGAACTACCTGTTCTCCATCATGCTATTTCTTTTTGCCATTGTATCTCTTGCTTATGTGTTTTCCTTTATGGGTGAGACAGGTAGAAATCTCTTTCCGCCAGCAAGAATTACCCTGACTGTTATGTTGCTCGCCCCGGCATTTTATTGCAGGATTGGCATGTCATTACTGAATTATCCCAAGAGTCAAAACCTGCGAGACATAGTTTTTACAATATGCTTTTTAACCGGATTGGGTTTACTGCTTTTTATCAATAATAACGATTCTTATGACATATACCAGGGTGCTGTTCTGCTCAATCATTCGCTGGCTCTTTTGGCGACAGGGTCTGTTTTCTTCGCCCTGAATGCATTTATTTTCTCACGGCTTCAGTTTTATATTCATAAGCCGGACATTGTGTCGAAAGATATTGTTCGGCAAATGAACTATATATATATACTGTGTGATGACCATTTTCTGATCAGGGATGCAAATATGTATACAGCGGACTTGTCAGGCCATACAAAGTCTGATATGATTGGTAAACCTCTCGATGAGTATATCCTATCTGATGATCTCACTGCCTGGTTATTCAATGCGCTAGAGAATGGCTCGTCCGAACCATTGGAAGCCTCATTTAACTTAGCAGTAAACAGCCACATTCCGGTGCGTATTGAGTGCCATCGACTGAAAGATCATTATAATGACATACATGGTATGGTGATCTCAGGTGAAGATTTGTCTGACGAAGTTAGTATGAAGAGCGAAATCCGGAAATACGAGAAAACCCGGATACAGTTAAAACAAGTATCGGAGCAGCTTCAGGATATGATTGGCAAATATTCTCATGAATTGGCTGACCTTCATAAACAATTGTATGATCACTATGCGTCAAACCACCAGGAAAAGATTCTGACAGGTCTTCAGGAAAGAGATTATTTAATAAGCGAGATACATGACCGTGTGATCGTGAATATGCGTCTTGCACTGTTGATCATTACCATACGATCTGGAAAGCATGCTACTGAATTATTAAATAGTAAATTGCAGCAACTGTCAAAGCGTGTCCATTCAATCTTGCTGGTACATGAATTTCTGTATTTCTCTATCAATTACTCAGAAGTTGATTTTAAGGGGTTTTTATACAAACTTGTTTCTGAGCTGAAAACATATTATGATAAGGACAATCGCATCTGCATTGGTTTAAATATTTGTGATCGTTATATAGATATTCAAAGGGCAATAGCTCTTGGGATAGTAGCCAATGAGTTAATTGCCAATTGTTTTATTCATGCG
>SKYG01000050.1 GCA_007128045.1 Bacteroidales bacterium
TGGCAATACGGCCACCTGTTGTTCAAAAGATGGAAGGCCATTTTCAAAAAACGCACTGCCTCCTCCACCAATGGGATTGACCCCTAAAGAAAATGCCAGGCGGTCTTTTTTGTACGTGAGGTATGCCGATGGAAACACAGGTGCCGACACAGTTCCTTCAAACTCACTCCGGTTCATGCCCGGAAACGTGCTGTTTATGGTACGCTTCTGCATAATGGATTGGTTGCTGACGGAGATGTGCAACCCATCATCAAGAAAAGCAAGTCCCGCTGGATTATAGTATACCCCCTCAGGGCCAACCACGGCATCAAGTACCGGCATACGAATGTAAGAAGCACTTTGGTTGGTGTTGGTCATCAGTCCACCAGCGTGTACCATAACGGGGACGCCAAATAATACAAATAATAAAACGCATAGATTTCTTCTCATAGTTTGTGCATTTAGGTGAAGTATTTCTGAGTAAAAACGCGGCAAATTACAAAAAATATCAATACCAAAGCCATATATTAAACATTTGTTTATGTGTTTAATAGTTAAAACTACTGCCGCCAATGAACTCTCTTAGTATCGACGTGGGGGGAATGCCGGCAGGGTCGATTGGGATCAGCAGGGAAAGTATGCGCATCAGTCTTTTCGTTTCTTCCCGGATTTGATCATTAACAGCCTCTTCGGGGTGCATAATACGTTGGGCATAGAATGCGAAAACGGCGATTTCGTAGATCAGCGCAGAATTAAAAATGGCATGGGCACTTTCCTGAAAGGTAAATATACTTCTGTATTCATTTTGCAGAATATCAGGCCAGCGCTGTATGGTTTCGTTGAAGTCATAGCCTCTGAACAGATGATCTCTTACCAAACGCCTTATAAGCCGGTGGTCGGATGTGGAAAAGGGGAGGTGGTCGTGAATGTTCAGGGTTGTAAGGGCAGAAACGTAAAGCCGGTATGATTCGAGGTCCATGATATATTTCCACAGCTCCGGGTTCAGCCCATGGATACCCTCAACAATGATAAGGGTTTCGGCGGTTATCCGGGTTGGTGTTGCCTGTGGTTTCGGGCCTTGCCCGTCAAAAAAATATTTTGGAAGGTGCACGTCTTTGTTGGTAACCAGATCATGAATGTTGTTCATGAAAAGATTGGTGTTGAGGGCAGAGATCAGTTCGAAGTTTTTTAATCCGGTTGCCGGATCATCGGGGATCATGCTGTGCGGCAGGTAATAATTATCAAGCGACAGGATCAGTACCTCTCTGCCCAGTACCTTGAACTCGATGGCGAGACGGTTTGCAGTAGTGGTTTTACCTGAAGAGGTGGGGCCAGCCAGAAAGATAACCCTGGGCTTGAGTGGGTGTGATAAAATATTATCTGCTATCCGTGAAAGGCGTCTGGCCTGGTATGCCTCGGCCAGTTTGATGAACTCCGGCAGTTCTCCGGCAGTTATCACCTCGTTAAGGCTTGCAAAATCAGCAATTCCAAATTGCTTATTGGTTTCTTCCGATTCTTCAAAGCGTTTGAGGTATTTGCTTAATTTAATTTTTTCCGGCATCACACGCTGATAAAAATCGGGATCAGCGACCAGGAAAAATCCTCTGTTATGCCTGAAAAGCTGGAAATTGATCAGCTTATCATAATTTTCACTGACATGATTCAGCAAGAACTCGCCATACCCATTAACATGAGCCAACCTGAGGTCTTCAAGGTTATAGGATCGGATACCTCCTGAACGAAGCAACCTTACAATGTCAGGTCTGTTGGTAGGCTCAAAATACCTTGTCATATCATCCTTGGTAAGCACCTTGTGTTCGATCTGCTGCTTGTTCAGGATCATATTCCTGATGTAATCATAGATGTTCTTAATATCCCGGTTTGACGCCTTATAATTGTTGAAATAGCCATATACACCCCCCGGAATAGAGTATGCAATATAAAAGGACACTCCCGGCAATACAGCGGCAGTAGCCTTGTTAAACAATACCAGCAAAGGTTCCATGATGTTCCTGAAAGAAAGCTTCAGGGCCTCAGGGTGGTCAGAATGGCTGATTCTGTTGGATAACATCAAAACGAGTTTTGTATTGTCAGAGTACTGCAAAGATAATGGATATTTTTACCCGAGACAAAGCGCTGAGCACCGGTAACCAGGTAGTATCCGATCTGTAGGGGATCTCTCACTACGCTATCGCTCCATTCGAGATGACAGGGTGCTATGCAACACCGACTTACTCTGAAAACGGTCAACCCTATTCAGGCATCGACTCCCGGTAACCAGACAACCCGGTAACCAGACAACCCGGTAACCCGCAACCTGGTAACCCGCAACCCGGTACCCAGACAACCCGGTAACCCATTGAGGACAGGTCTAGCCCTGTTCCTACGGGCACTCCTTATGCGAAACAAGTCCGGTCTAACCCGGCCTATACATATCTTCCGCGTTCCTCTGCGAATAACTCTGCGTGTCTCTGCGGTTAACCCTCTCTACGGTTAACCCTCTCTGCGTGTCTCTGCGGTTATTTTCGGCAACCTGTTAACCGCTTACAAAAAATATTGTGAATATGGGAAAAATCATGTAGGTTTGTTGCTGGAAAATTGTATACGTACATTCAAAATTTTATGAACTAA
>SKYG01000343.1 GCA_007128045.1 Bacteroidales bacterium
CATCGGGGCCGGTAATAATATATCCATGGCTACCGGCATATATAAGGTGTTCAATTCCTACCAGGCTTTCCACATCTTCTTTATCCCTGCCTGTTACGATGGCCACCGGAAAATGTTCAGCCAGCTTTTCAAGGGCAGCTCTCATCTCATCAGAGAGCAAGGCATCTTCAGGCCTTTTTACAATGGGCGTGAGGGTACCGTCATAATCCAGAAACAAAGCAGGAGACTTTTTTTTCAGGCGGGAAAAGAAGTTTTTATAGTCAGGGAATATGGGCTCACCATGTTTGGTAAAGTATTCTTTGATGATCCTTTTATCGCTAAGATTGACCTGTTTGAAATCATCGATCACGATATCGGCACCATGTCTGAGCAATTCTTGTGCATTATCAAACCGGTTCACGCCGACAACCAACCCAAAATAGCCTTTTTGGGCCGCTTGTACGCCTGAGGTGGCATCCTCAAAAACAACAGTAGCATTGACAGCAACCTTTAAAAGCCTGGCCGCTTCCACAAATATATCCGGGTCTGGTTTCCCATTCAACCCGAGTTCTGCTGACACCTCACCATCAACCCTGACATCGAACAAATCATCGATACCAGCCTTTTCAATGATCATCTTACAGTTTTCGCTTGAAGAGACTACCGCCGTTTTATACCCTTCGCGACGCCACTTTTTCAACTTTGACATGGCATCCGGGTAAACTTCCACGCCCTCTGACTCGATGATGTCGTTAAAAAAATCATTTTTCATATTACCCAGGGCACAAATAGTCTTCGTGCCAGGTCTGTCATCAGGATCACCATAAGGAAGGTCTATCCCACGGGAAAGCAAAAAACTTTTTACACCTTCATAGCGTGGCTTACCATCAACAAAATCCTGATAGTCTTTCTCTGACATGGAGTTATGATCCTGGTTATCTGGATTTATCTGATCAAAATAGTGGTCGAAAAGGGCCTTCCAGGCTTGTTTGTGACTCTTTCTTGTCTTTGTTAACACCCCATCAAGATCAAATATCAAGGCAGAGATTTTTATAGCCTCCGGGGAAAATTGTTTTGATATAGTATTGGTTTTCATGTTTTTATATATTGTCTGAAGGTCTGAAGGTCTGAAGGTCTGAAAGTTTAAAAGTCGACAGCCATAGTGCTGGAATATAATCATTTTATATGTATTGTGCAAATGATTTTGATCATAAGCCAGGAGGTCGGTTTTATTCGCCAAAATCAATCTTTTGAAGCGCATTCATTGGTATACTCAAAGAATCAGGCTCGTGGAGCATAAACTGCCGGATTTCCCTGAAGGCCTTCTCAACAATAAACAAGTCGAGAAGTTGATGAATTTTCTTTTCATCGTCGGGTATCATCCCCGAGTTTTTGGCTGCCAGGGTATATCCACGCAAATATGTTTCAGATACGACGGCATACCACTTATCAATCAGTGGCTTTAGAAAATTATTGTTGACGGGTGAAAATTCTTTACGGTGAAAGTACCCGATATGCACGGCATAATGAAATGAGCTGAGCATAGATGCCACATCTTTTAATGGCGAATACTTGAGTCGCCGTACACTTAGCGGAAACTCAACCTCCCCTTCAAAATCTGTAATGATGAAGTCTTTACCTGTGAATACCAGTTTGTCAAGTTTGTAGTTGCCATGAATCCTGGTTTTCCTGGCCGACAGTTTCTCCTGTTCAAGAACTCTTCTGATATATTCAAAGATATGTTGTTCATTCTCTATTAGCCCGTTAAGACGTTGTTGCTGTTCTCCCTGTACATCCTGCATATGTCTGCGCACCAGGTTTAATGTTCTCTTTATCAACGTTCGTAGTGATTGTACCAACGACTTTTGATATAACAGGGAGAAGGATTCAGGTACAAACCCTTTAACTTCTTTTATTGATGCCATTGACGAATGCATCTCAAATGTTCTTTTCCCAAGCAGTTCAACCATCTCCAGAAAGAATGGGCCCACCAGCTGATTCATATCCGCCAGGGCTGGTATTACTTTGGTGGAGAATATCTGTTTTTCACTGAACACCTTATCAAAAAAATCCTCGATGGCAGTTTGTGTCATTTCCCAGGCATCTCCAACATTCGGTATCTGGTCAATCAGCAATCCGAATGAGGTAGTTTCAAATTCGGGATGTTTGTAATCGATACGTGCCAGGTAGGTCGACATGTTCTCAAATTGAGTATGCCTGGTCAGGTTCTTGATAATCTCCACATCAGGATTTTCTCCTTCTTTGGGATTTCTATAGATTTTAAAGTAGAATCTGTCATCCCAGTTTACAAGGGTATTAGACCTTTTAAAGGTTACATCATAGGGTTTTAGGTCGATCTCCTTCCCCATTGCCGTCTTTAGACGGTTCCCAGAAACACCTTCAATCTCACCCTGATACAATCCTTTAAGTTTAGATCGTTTACTCATCAGACCGAATAAACCAACCAACAACTCATTATCAAAAGCGCCATCATATAATACGGCATCCATACCATCAATCTTTGCTGATGATATTACCGCTTCAGGGTGCTTTGTCCTGAACTCAGCGGCATGATCATTAACATGATAAGACACAGGCATGATAAATATATCTTTTTCTGCTTC
>SKYG01000092.1 GCA_007128045.1 Bacteroidales bacterium
ATCCTGAATTGAAGCAGAGGTATGGGCCAAATTCAGGATATGAATAGCCTTTGCCTTAATTTTGGTGTCCCTGATCTTATGAATATCATCAAGAAATTTTTTGTCATAAAGAACTTTCATGAATTCACTTTTTCAATGCTTCCATTATAGCTTCTTTGCTGACATATTCCTTGGTTTGGCCTTCTAGCATTGACTTGAGAAGACCGTATTCTTCCTTTTCATCATCGGTTAAAAAAGTTGCTTTTAACCGCAAACGCTTGGCCAACGAAAGAAATAGATGTTTATCGTCTTCAGACTTTATGTTTATGATCATTGTTTCCATCTTAAAGGCATTTTCTTGTATAAAGCGGTTCTATTAACAAAAATACAAATAAAACGCAGACCTTCGACCTTGCAATCAGGGGGCGAAAGATTTTTCGCCCCTACAGGTCTCTTCTCTCCAACAATACCACGCTTTCTACATGGTGGGTATGCGGAAACATGTCGACGGGCTGCACTTTGGTCACGGTGTATTTGGGACTTAGCAACTCAATATCGCGTGCCTGGGTAGCGGGGTTGCAGCTAACGTACACGATGCGTTCGGCGCTGCTGCTGAGCAGCTGTTTGATCACTTTGGGATGCATGCCTGCCCGGGGTGGATCGGTGATCACCACATTCGGGAAACCATGGTTCTGGAAAAACACATCGTCAAGGATGGCAGCCATATCGCCGGCAAAGAACTCCAGGTTTTCCAGGTTATTCAGGGTAGCATTTTCGCGGGCATGGACCACGGCCTCCTCCACGTATTCAATGCCGACCACCCTGCTGGACTTACGCGCCAAAAACATGGCGATGGTGCCGGTTCCGGTATACAGGTCATATACCAGCTCATGCCCCTCCAGGGCAGCAAAATCAAGTACGGTTTTATATAGATGCACAGCCTGTTCAGAGTTGGTCTGAAAGAATGACTTAGGACCGATCCTGAACTGCAAACCATCCATTTCCTCAGTCATATACGAACTACCCGAATAAATCACAGGTTCCAGATCGGCAATGCTATCGTTTTGTTTGTTGTTGACCATATAGGCAAGCGTTGTCACCTCCGGGAACGTCTTCACGATGAAATCCAATACCTTTTCTTGAAGATCCAATTGCTCTCCGGAGAATACCACAACCACCATCACCTCTCCCTTGGGATTATTCCGCACAATAAGGTTTCTGAGCACCCCCTTTTTATCGCGGAAGTCAAAAAACGGGATGCCCTGTTCTTTGGCAAACGCCTTCACTTTCAACCTGATCGAATTGGTGGGCTCAGCCTGCAGCCAACAGGTTTTGACGTCCAGAACCTTATCAAAGTAACCGGGGATATGAAACCCCAAACCGTTCATATCCTTTACAGGATCACCGGTGTCAATTTCTTCGGATGTCAGCCATCGTTTATTTGAAAAGGTATATTCTAATTTGTTGCGGTAATGGGTGGTCTTTTTCGATGCGACAATGGGATGCACCTTCACGTGATCCAGGTTTGTCTTACCGATGCGTTGGAGGCTGTCGATAACCTGTTGGTGCTTATACTCCAATTGCCTTTCGTAAGGAAGGTGCTGCCATTTGCAGCCGCCACATATTCCAAAATGGCTACAAAACGGTTCTATGCGTTCAGCAGAATAAACATGCATCTTTACAACCTCTCCTTCCATGAAGTTGGCTTTCGCTTTTCTGATGCGCACATCCACCACATCGCCCGGTGCCGCATAAGGTACGAACACGACCTTGTCATCGACCCGGGCAATTGCCTTGCCCTCTGCCGCAATACCGGCAATCACTACCTTTTCCAGCACCTTTCCCCGCATCCCGCTCTTGTCACGTCCCTGTTTCCGCCTGCCCATAATGGAATAAATTAATAAAACTGGATTATTGAGCCCACATTGAAAAGTATCTCCCGCTGATTACGCTGATTTTCGCTGATTTATTTTCGCTGATAACCAATTATTTAATATCTGCGTTTATCTGCGGGAATTGTTTCCAGGCTATCACATTGCAAAAATAACAAACAATTTGATCTGTATCCCTTTTCGACCTTCGACCTTCGACCTTTGACCTTCGACCTTTGACCTTCGACCATGGATCCAAAGATTTTCAACGCCTCAACTTTTGACAGGTCAAGCCCTGTCACTACATCATTTTTTATTACCTTTGCTCTTCGAAAAATTATCATGATAATGAGCATACAACTAAGTGAGCAGGAACAATTTCGCCGCCAGGCCTTACATGAATTGATGGATCTTGGGGTTGACCCTTACCCAGCCGAAGGTTTTGCGGTAAATGTCATTGCCCGCGAGATTCTTGATACATTTCCCGGCGACAACAGTCTGTATCAGGATGTGAGCCTGGCCGGGCGCATCATGGGAAGGCGCATCATGGGAAGCGCCTCTTTTGCAGTGATCCAGGACGATACGGCACGTATTCAGCTGTATTTTAACCGTGACGAGATCTGTCCCGGCGAAGACAAGACCTGGTACAACACAGTGTTTAAACGCCTGTTGGATATTGGCGACATTATCGGTGTACGTGGTCATGTATTTACTACCCAGATGGGTGAGACTACCATCCATGTAAAGGAATTTAAGATCTTGTGCAAGTCACTGCGGCCACTTCCTGTGGTAAAAGAAAAGGAAGGTAAGGTGTTCGACGCCTTCACCGATCCCGAGCAACGTTACCGTAACAGATACCAGGATTTGATCGTGAATCCCCATGTAAAACAGGTTTTCAGACAAAGGGCCAGGATGATAGAGAGTATGAGGGGCTACCTGTTGGATGCAGGCTACCTGGAGGTGGAGACACCAGTTCTTCAGCCCATATATGGTGGTGCTGCCGCAAGGCCATTCAAAACGTTTCATAATACCCTGAACACCACTTTGTATCTGCGAATCGCCGATGAATTATACCTTAAAAGACTTATTGTAGGAGGCTTTGATGGGGTCTTTGAATTTGCAAAAGATTTCCGAAACGAAGGGATGAGCCGTTTCCATAATCCGGAGTTTACCATGATGGAGTTGTACGTGGCCTATAAAGATTATCTTTGGATGATGGATCTTGTTGAAGAGATGGTAGAAAAGATCGCTATTGATCTGCACGGCACTACCAAGGTACAGACCGGAGACCATGAGATTGACTTTAAAAGACCCTGGAAGCGTTATACCATGTATGAAGCCATTGAGCATTTTACGGGTACCGATATTTCTGAAATGGACGAAGCCAGCATGCGGCAATTTGCCGAAGGCATTGGCATAGAAACCGACAATACTATGGGACGCGGCAAATTAATTGATGAGATATTTGGTGAAAAATGCGAGGAACATCTCATACAGCCAACATTTATCACCGACTACCCTGTAGAGATGTCGCCACTGGCTAAGAAACACCGCAGCAAACCCGGTCTGGTGGAGCGTTTTGAGGCTATATGTAATGGCAAGGAGATTTGCAATGCCTTTAGTGAGCTTAACGACCCCATCGACCAGCGTGCACGTTTTGAAGAACAGCTGGAATTAGGCAAACGTGGCGACACCGAAGCCATGGTACTTGATGAAGACTTTCTGAGAGCCATCGAAACCGGGATGCCTCCCACAGCAGGGCTTGGGATAGGAATTGACAGGCTGGCCATGATCATGACCAACAGTGCATCCATACAAGATGTGTTGTTTTTTCCACAGATGCGGCCTGAAGCAGCCTCTGCTGCCAAAACTACCGGCGACGATTTTATCCGGGCAGGCATACCCGAAGTATGGGTGCCTGTTCTCCAGCAGGCTGGTTACCCAGAACTGAATGCTTTGCAAGAAGCCAATGCCAATAAAGTATTCAACCAGCTTTGTGGGTTACGAAAAAAGATGAAACTCGATATACCTGCACCCAAGCCTGAAGAGGTCAGGTCCTGGGTAGAGAAGTCAAAAATCAGTTGAACGTAATATTCTAATCTATGGCAATACTGGGGTCTGTCATAAAAAGAGCCATTGAGTTGCGCAGCAAGATGCCTGCCATATTCAGTATAAAAGATCCTGAAACCATGCAGGAGAAAGAATTGAAGCGCTTAATGAGGAGGGCTTCCAATACTGCATTCGGAGAGCATTATGATTTCTACGACATTCTGAGAAGCAAAAACCCCGTTGCAGAGTTTCAGTCCCGGATTCCGATGCACGATTATAACAGTATGTTTAAGGCGTGGTGGTACCGCTCCCTGAATGGAGAGCCTTATGTATGCTGGCCGGGCCGGGTGAGGTATTTTGCCTTGAGTTCAGGCACATCTGAAGCATCGAGCAAATACATCCCTGTTACCGCCGATATGCTAAAAAGTATCCGAAAAACAAGTACCAGACAGATCTTTTCACTGGCCCGTTATGACTTCCCAAAGTCATTCTATGAGAAAGGCATCCTGATGCTTGGCGGGAGTACACACCTGCAATATAACGGCACCTATTATGAGGGAGACCTCTCGGGAATTACCACCAAAAACATCCCATTCTGGTTTCAGCATTTTTACAAACCCGGCAAACGAATCTCAAAAGAACGTGATTGGCCTACCAAACTGAATGAGATCGTGAAGAAAGCCCCTAATTGGGACATTGGAGTGATTGTCGGTGTGCCTGCCTGGTGGCAAATATTGATTGAAAAGATCATTGATCATTACAAGTTGCAAAGCATTCATGATATTTGGCCAAACCTGTCCATATTTGTACATGGTGGCGTTTCATTCACTCCATATGTTAAAGGATTTGAGAAGCTTCTCGGGAAGCCACTCACTTATATCGAAACCTATCTTGCATCAGAAGGATTTGTGGCATACCAAAACCGTCCGAATACCAATGGTATGCAATTGGCACTTAATGAAGGGCTTTTCTTTGAATTTGTACCCTTTAATGAAGACAACTTCGACACTGAAGGAAACCTGAAAGAGGAAGCCAGAGCCCTTACAATTGACATGGTTGAGGAGGGTCGTGAATATGCCTTGCTGTTGAGTACTTGTGCAGGTGCCTGGAGGTACCTGATTGGAGACACCATAAAGTTCGTCAACAAAGACCTTAGTGAGATAGTCATTACCGGACGAACAAAACACTTTCTCAACCTCTGCGGAGAACATCTTTCTCAGGAGAACATGAATATGGCTGTAAAGATGATGGAAGACCAGCTTAACATCGCAGTACGCGAGTTTACCGTTGCCGGGACAAGGCACGAAACCATGTTTGCCCATAAATGGTATATTGGAACTGATGATATGGCTGATTCTACGTTGATTCGCCAACATATTGATGAAAATTTGAAAATCTTAAATGACGACTACCGCGTTGAACGTATTGCAGCCATCAAAGATGTCATTGTAGAGATATTGCCGTCAAGGGTGTTTTATGACTGGATGCGTAAGAAAGGAAAAGAGGGCGCTCAAAATAAATTTCCCAGGGTGTTAAAGAATAAAATACATCAAGAATGGGAGACTTTTCTTAAAGAAACGGGCAATAATTAGCAGACTCTTCGACTATTGCCGACCAAACATGTAAATATATGATCACCGCACTGATTGAAGGAATTGCGATGGGTCTCACGCTTGCCTTTTTAATTGGACCAAGCTTTGTCTCCCTGTTGCAAACGAGCATTCACAGGGGGTATTATGCTGGGATACAATTTGCTGTAGGTATTGTCTTAAGTGATCTGACGTTAATAGCACTCTCCTATTTCGGCGCATTACAGTTTTTAGGTGCCGATCAGAATCAACTCAGGATGGGCATTATTGGCGGTTTGATCGTGATTGGATTTGGCATTATCACATTTACCCGGAAATATCACATTGCTTCACCTTTGAAACTGGACATACACATTAAAACCGAAGGTTTCTTTAACAGTCGATTGCTGAAATACATTTCCAAAGGATACCTCATGAACATCTTTAACCCGTTTTTGCTGGTCTTCTGGTTGGGCGTGATGAGTCTGGTATCTTCAAAGTACGGCATCCCATCTAAAGAGATCTTTATGTTTTTTATAAGCACCTTATCGACGGTATTTGTTACAGACCTGTTCAAGTGTATGATTGCCAACCGCATCTCAAAGCGACTGAATGTTAAAGTGCTCACGCTGTTAAACAGGATTGTAGGTATTATGATGGTTGCCTTTGGAATCCTATTGATTATCAGGGTGCTGATCTTTATCTGACAACCAAAAACCATCCTTTCACTACCACCGGCCACAAACATATCCCAATCTTCAGTGTTTCACGCCGCCAAATATTCTTACTTTTGCAATGGTAACCATCCAAACATTTCAACAATTCAACAATTCAACACCTATAACAGGGTTGCCCCTACAAAACTTTTCAACTCCTAAACTCCTAAACTCAATATGTCCCACACACGTGTTCGTTTCGCGCCAAGTCCGACAGGCCCTCTTCACATGGGCGGTGTACGTACTGCATTATACAACTATTTGTTTGCAAAAAAAACAGGGGGCAAGTTCTTGCTCCGGATAGAAGATACAGACCAGAAGCGTTATGTTGACGGTGCTGAAGAATATATCATGGAAGCACTGAAATGGTGTGGTATCTTATGGGACGAAGGACCTGATACAGGGGGAGGATATGGCCCTTACCGGCAATCTGAACGAAAGGATCTTTATCATCAATATGCATTGCAACTGATAAAAAGCGGCCATGCATATTACGCATTTGACACCCCGGAAGAGCTTGACGCCATGCGTAAGCAACTCGAAGCTGAAAAAGGAAGCAATCCGCAGTACGACAGCAGCTCTCGTATGCAAATGCGCAATTCGCTTACCTTGTCTGACGATGAAGGAAATCACTTATTAGGCTCGCAGGAGCATTATGTCATTCGTATCAGAATGCCAGAGGATGAAGAAGTCCTGGTAAATGATCTGATTCGTGGCGAGGTAAGGGTAAACAGCAACCTGCTTGATGACAAGGTGTTGTTTAAAAGTGATGGCATGCCGACCTATCACCTGGCCAATGTGGTCGATGACTACCTGATGAAGATCACCCATGTGATACGTGGTGAGGAATGGCTTCCCTCTGCCCCCCTTCATGTGATGCTATACCGGTTCCTCGGATGGGAGACAGCCACGCCAAGGTTTGCACATTTGCCATTACTGCTCAAACCGGATGGCAACGGCAAACTAAGCAAGCGCGATGGCGACCGTCTTGGCTTTCCGGTTTTTCCGCTTCAATGGAAAGATCCAAACACAGCAGAGATATCAAGTGGTTATCGGGAGGCCGGTTATTTCCCTGAAGCATTTGTAAATATGCTGGCACTATTGGGATGGAATCCGGGCACAGACCAGGAGGTATTCTCAATGGAAGAACTAATACATGAATTTTCGCTGGAGCGGGTGGGCAAGTCAGGATCAAAGTTTGACCCTGAGAAGGCCAAATGGTTCAACCATCAATACTTGCAGAGTAAATCAATTGGCGAGATATCACAACAGGTCGCAGCTCAATTAGAAAAGAACGGTATTCAGGCAGATTCCACGAAAATCGAATCCGTGGCCGCGCTGATGCGGCAACGCGCAAACTTCATCGATGAGCTTTGTGAGCAATCAATGTTCTTTTTCAAAGCACCTGAAACATACGACCCCACATTCGCCAAGAAACGCTGGAAAGAAGAAACACCTGGTATTCTTAATGAAGTATCCGGGTTGTTAAAAGAGCTAAATCCCTTTGATGCACAAACTATTGACGCAGCTCTGCATCATTATATGGAAGAAAGTGGTCATGGTGCCGGGAAGATCATGCCTGGCTTGCGCCTGGCACTGGTAGGCAGTGGCACCGGACCTGATGTAAAAGACATAATGGCAATTATCGGAAAGGAAGAAACCATCTCGAGAATCGAAAAGGCGGTATTAATAGTCAGCCATTGAGTTAACCTGTTCAGGTTACAATTATACAACAGCATCACTCATCTCCGTACGTGTAGTGAACATAAGCCTGCAACTCTTCATACCACTCCTGACCATATTTTCGGATCAGGGCATCCTTCAAAAACTCGTATATCCTTACTCCTTCACGTTTCCCTTTTTTCCGGGCACCATCGCAAATGGGCCAGCGATGGTAATTTAAAGCGTCATAATGAGGGTACGCTGTTACCCTGATTGGATACAAATGACAGGAAATGGGTTTCCGGAAATCAATGGTTCCTGATTCAAAGGCCCTTTCGATCGCACATTTAGCGATATTATTTTCATCAAAATATACATATGCACACTGCTTTCCTTTTACCAGTGGGGTAACCGGCTCCCCCTGCAAATCATGCACCCAGGTACCTGCTGCCTCAACTGTCTGTATACCATCAGGGATCATCAGAGGACGTACTGTTGAGAAAATCTCCTGAAGAACTATCGTTTCATGATCATCAAGAGGTGCCCCGGCATCGCCTTCAATACAGCAACCACCATGACAGACCGGAAGGTCGCAAAGGAACATTTCAGCATAAAGCTCATCAGACAGCAATGTATTTCCAATAATAATCATGGCGCAAAGATACACAATATACTTTTCGCCCTGCTGATTATGCTGATTTGCACTTATTGAAAAAAGCCGAAGTATTCTTTTGCATTGTAATAGCAAATATCTTTTACCATGCCGCCAACCAGCTCCATGTCATGTGGGATCTCGCCCCGTTCCATGTCAGCTCCGATCAGGTTGCACAATATCCTCCTGAAATAGTCGTGACGTGGATAAGACAGGAAACTACGGGAATCCGTCAGCATCCCGACAAAACAGCTTAACAGTCCAAGGCTTGACAGGGCATTGATCTGTTTCTGCATACCGTCTTTCTGATCCAGGAACCACCAGCCACTGCCGAACTGCATTTTCCCTCTAATGGAGCCATCGTTGAAGTTACCTGCCATGGTAGCAATCAACTCATTGTCGCGCGGGTTCAGGTTATACAGAATGGTTTTGGCCAGTCTGTCATCCTCATCCAGTTTGTTAAGAAAGCGTGACAACGGTCTGGCCAGCTCAAAATCGCCAATAGAGTCGTAGCCTTTATCCGGCCCTAAGCGCTTAAACATTCGCGTAGAATTATTTCTTAAAGCACCCAGGTGGAACTGTTGTGTCCAACCTTTCTCATGATCCATCAGAGCCAGATGAACCAATACCGCGCATCGGAACTTCCGTTTATCTTCCTGTGAAAGCATCATGCCCTGCCTGATCCTGACAAAAACACCTTCCAATTCCTTGTCAGTGTATTCAGCAAATGGGATCGTTTCCAGGCCATGGTCTGAAAGTCGGCATCCCATCCTATGAAAATAGTCGTGCCGGGCAGCAAGACCTTGCAGAAAATCTTTGAAGCTAATGATCGTACAATCAGAGACTTTTTCCAGGCGATCAATAAATCTGTTAAACAACAATGGATCATCTACCATCATGGCTCTGTCGGGGCGCCATGTAGGCAACACCTTGATCTCAAGTCCATCATCCTTGACCTTTTGGTGGTGTTCGAGGCTATCGAGTGGATCATCAGTGGTACATACCACCTCGACTTTGAAGCTGCGCATAACATTTCTGGCAGTAAAAGCATCCGTATTTAGCAGTTCATTGGCTTCCTCATATATTTCCCTTGCCGTTTTAGGGTTTAATAGCTTCTTGATACCGAACGGGCGCTGTAACTCCATATGTGTCCAATGATACAAGGGGTTTCTTAGGGTGTGAGGTACTGTCTGTGCCCATTTCTCAAACTTTTCAAAATCGGATGCATCGCCAGTACAGTAGCGCTCATCAACCCCGTAGGCACGCATTGCCCTCCATTTGTAGTGATCGCCATCAAGCCATATTTTTGTCATGTTCTCAAACTGCCGGTCTGCCGCAATTTCTGATGGTTGTAGGTGACAATGATAGTCTATAATGGGCAGATCCCTGGCATAATCGTGGTATAACTCTTCTGCCGCCTTGTTCTCCAATAGGAAATTTTCATCCATAAATGCTTTCATCTGTTTATTTTTTTTCCTTTGACCTTCGACCTTCGACCTTTGACCCCCATGAAAAACAATCATGCTCTTGTGCGTCAAAGCGTTTGTCATGGGTATTTCATCTGTTTAAATTTGTCTGAATGTCTGAATGTCTGAATGTCGAAAAGTCA
>SKYG01000265.1 GCA_007128045.1 Bacteroidales bacterium
ATAAACTGATTGCTAGTTTAGAAGGCTTAAATATTCTAAAAGAAATGACCGGAGGCCAAAGGAGCAGAATGTATATATTTGATAATTATATAAAACTTTTCAGATAACGCCGACCGTTAAAGGCAACTGTAGGGACAGCGCTGGAGCTGTCCGTCTTGATAATCTGGCGGGTATTACATAACAACAGCGCTGGAGCTGTCCGTAAATGCCACGTGTTGCGGGGTTATGGATTAACCGCAGAGTTTCGCGGAGTTATTCGCAGAGGGCGCTGGCTCATTTTTTTAACCGCAGAGTAACGCAGAGTGATTCGCAGAGTAACGCAGAGGGGGATAAACCGAAGGAACGCGAAGTTTCACGCAGAGATCGCAAAGGAACATGAAGACGCAAAGATATGTCTTACGACATTTTGGACAGGTCAAGCCCTGTCCCTACAGATCAACGGATCAACCTTAGACCCCAAACAAATCAACAGATCAACAAATCAACAAATCAACCTTCAACCGACCTTCAGACCTTCAGACTTTCAGACCATTTAGACAAATCAACAAATCAACAAATCAACAAATCAACAACTTTATCGTATTTTTGAAGCAGTAAATCATACCCGTAAAATCACAACGATATGGAAGAAGCGAACATGTTGGGTTTCCTAAAGCAGTTTCCTGCTGTTTCGACAGAAGCGTGGGAGGCTAAGATACTGGAAGACCTGAAGGGTGCTGATTATGAAAGACGGTTGGTGTGGAAGACCACAGATGGCATCACGGCGAGGCCGTATTATTGTGCTGAGCATCTTGAGCCTCTGTCACACATGGGTTGTCTTCCGGCAGAGCCTCCTTTTGTCAGGGGCAAGAACACCAAAAGCAATGATTGGCTGATTCGCCAGGATATTGATGAGCCAGACATCATAAAGGCGAATGCACTGGCTGTCAGAGCGGTTAAACGGGGAGCGGATGCCATTGGTTTTCACGCGGGAAACATCTCCGGCCTGGAAGATATGAAGGGGTTGTTACAGGGAATTGATCCGGGCAGGACTGCGATTCACCTCAATCACGGAAAAGATTATCCTGCTTTATTTGGAATGTTGATGGCGTTGGCCGGCACGCAGTCGATCAAGGGGTCATTGAATTTTGACCCGCTGGGCTATATGTTGCTGTATGGAAAGCCTTACGGGAATCTGGATGAGAATATGGAGCAGGCTGCCGGCTTGTTGGATGCCGCAGCAGAAGTTGCAAGCCGCTATCATGTGATCACCGTAAATGGGCAGCACTACCATAATGCCGGTGCCGGCATCGTGCAGGAGCTGGCATTTGCCTTGTTACATGGCAATGAATACCTGGTTCAGCTTACTGACAGGGGCTTTTCGGTCGACGACATCACGCCCTTCATGCAGTTCAAGCTGGCTGTCGGATCGAATTATTTTCTGGAGATCGCCAAGCTTCGTGCTGTGCGGATGCTGTGGTCGAACATCGTGGCACAATACCATCCCACGAAAGAAGAAAGCATGCAGATGACCCTGCAGGCCGAAAGCTCCATGTGGAACAAAAGCATTTACGACCCTTACGTGAACCTGCTGCGTACCACCACGGAAGGTATGTCGGCTGCCATAGCAGGTGCCGACAGCATCCTGCTACATCCTTTTGACAGTACGTTCAAAAAAGCCGATGAGACATCATTGCGTCTGGCACGCAATCAACAGGCTGTGCTTAAGCATGAGGCGTATTTCGACAAAGTAATTGACCCGGCCGCCGGATCATATTATATGGAGACACTGACCGACTCTATTGCCAAAGCGGCCTGGGGTATCTTTACAGAAGCAGATGCAGCGGGAGGGTTTATCCCGGCCGTTGAGGATGGGTTCATATATAACGAGATCGGGAAAACCTGTCAGCGTCGCGACATGGATATTGCCATGAGAAAGCAGGTGTTTGTTGGCGCCAACCAATACCCCGACAATAAGGAGCGCATGCTCCATAAGCTGCAGCCTACGGCAAAACTTACCGATATCGGTGGACTGCGTTCCTATCGGGGGGTGCAAGCTTTTGAAGCCTTGCGGCTGGCTGTAGAGAGCCATGAGGCAAAAGGGCTGGGTGTGCCCAGGGTGTTTTTGTTTACTTACGGCAACCTGGCTATGCGTAAGGCCAGGGCGGGCTTTAGTACCAACTTTTTTGGGATAGCCGGGTATGAGGTCGTAGAGGGTGCCGGCTATAAAAACCCGGCTGAGGGCGTTCGCGATGCGATCGCTGCCAATGCCTCTGTGGTGGTGCTGTGCAGCAGTGATGAAGAGTATGCGGAGCTTGTGACCGCCATTTCAGAACTGAAACAGCAAGCACCAGAAACGCTGGTCGTAGTGGCAGGAAACCCAACAGCACATACAGAGCCACTGAACCATGCCGGCACAGACCTATACATTCATCTGAAAACCAACGCCCTGGATACACTGGCCTGGTTTAACGACAAGCTGGGCATCATGTAACCACCCAACCACCCAACCATTCAACCCCCTACAATTCAACCCCCAAACAACTCAACAACTCAACAATTCAACAACTCAACATTCTTCCCAATGAGGCCAACATTCAAAGACATACCGTATACCGCAACATTGAAACAACGTACCGATTTCAGGCAGTGGGAGAAAGACAACAGGAACACCCCATGCTGGAAAACCGCCGAGCAGATAGGAGTTAAGCCGGTTTATAGTGCAGAAGACATTCTTGGGATGGAGCATCTGAGCTATGCAGCAGGAATACCTCCCTATTTGCGGGGTCCGTATAGCACCATGTATGTGATGAAGCCCTGGACCATTCGTCAGTACGCCGGGTTTTCGACCGCCGAGGAGTCGAACGCCTTTTACCGCCGCAACCTGGCGGCCGGTCAAAAGGGCCTTTCCGTGGCCTTTGACCTGGCCACCCACCGGGGGTACGACTCAGACCATGAACGTGTGGTTGGCGACGTGGGTAAAGCCGGGGTGGCGATAGACTCCATCCTGGATATGAAGATACTGTTTGACGACATCCCTCTAGACAAGATGTCTGTTTCTATGACAATGAATGGGGCGGTACTGCCGGTGATGGCATTTTACATCGTGGCGGCTGAAGAGCAGGGGGTGTCGTTGGATCAGCTCGGCGGCACCATCCAGAATGACATCCTGAAAGAATTTATGGTGCGCAACACATACATCTATCCGCCCTTGCCTTCGATGCGCATTATTGCCGACATCTTCAAATACACCTCGAAACATATGCCGCGGTTCAACTCTATCTCTATTAGCGGATACCATATGCAGGAGGCAGGTGCCACCTGTGATATTGAACTGGCATATACCCTGGCCGACGGACTGGAGTATTTGCGTACGGGAGTGAATGCCGGCATGGACATAGATTCTTTTGCACCCCGCTTGTCGTTTTTCTGGGCCATCGGCATGAATCACTTTATGGAGATCGCCAAGATGCGGGCTGCACGGATGCTTTGGGCAAAGATCGTGAAGCAATTCAACCCGAAAAATCCCAAGTCGCTGGCCTTGCGCACCCATTCGCAAACGAGTGGCTGGAGTCTGACAGAGCAGGATCCGTACAACAATGTGACCAGAACCTGTGTAGAAGCCATGGCGGCAGTGCTGGGGCATACACAGTCGCTGCATACCAATGCACTCGACGAGGCAATCGCCTTACCTACCGACTTTTCGGCCAGGATAGCCAGAAATACCCAATTGTATATTCAGGAAGAAACAAACGTCTGTAAGGCCATTGACCCGTGGGCGGGCTCCTATTATGTGGAGTTCCTGACAGACCGCATTGCCAAACGGGCCTGGGAGCTCATCGAAGAGGTGGAAAGTCTCGGTGGCATGGCCAAAGCGATTGAAACGGGCGTTCCGAAGATGCGCATTGAAGAAGCCTCAGCACGTAAGCAGGCCCGTATCGACAGTGGAAAAGACATTATAGTGGGCGTTAACAGGTACCGGTTAGAGAAAGAAGACCCTATCGACATACTGGATGTTGATAATACAGCCGTTCGTGCTTCCCAGATAAAACGCCTGGAGAAGCTTAGGGCGGAACGCGACAGCGTTGAGGTGGAAGCAGCCTTGCAGGCCATTACCCGCGCCTGCGAAGCGGGAGAGGGCAACCTGCTGGAGCTTGCCGTCGATGCCGCCAGAAAGAGGGCCTCACTGGGTGAGATATCGATGGCCTGTGAAAAGGCGTTTGGTCGCTATCAGGCCGTTATTCGTTCAATATCAGGCGTATATTCTATGGAAATTGAAAACAACGACAGCTTCTTGAAGGCCAGGACGTTGGCCGATGAGTTTGCACGGCTGGAAGGCCGTCGCCCACGCATCATGATCGCAAAGATGGGACAGGATGGTCATGACCGCGGAGCAAAGGTGGTGGCAACAGCTTATGCCGACATGGGTTTTGATGTGGATGTGGGCCCCTTGTTCCAAACCCCGGCAGAGGCAGCCCGTCAGGCCGTCGAAAATGACGTGCACATCATTGGGATGTCGAGCCTGGCAGCCGGTCATAAGACCCTGGCTCCCAAAGTTATCGAAGAGCTGAAGGCCCTGGGTCGCGACGATATCATGGTAATTGTTGGGGGTGTCATCCCTCCGCAGGATTATCAATTCCTGTACGATGCCGGGGTGATAGGCATCTTCGGACCGGGAACCGTAATCGCAGAGGCAGGGATAAAGATTCTGAACATACTGCTGGAGGCGAGACGGTGAACAGGAAACAGTGAACGGTGAACAGTTGTAGGGGCAACCCTTGTGGTTGCCCATTGCTTTGACCATAAAAAAAATAATGCCGTTCAGATCGACAAAATTCTGTATTTTTGCGTGTAACAAGACCCCGGGAGGCTGCATTTTTGTCTGCACCCTCGCATCAATGGCATTGTCCGGGGCCAAATAAACATGACTACTTCACCTTAATTTTTTTGTTTATGAAAACGATGAAAATTGCCGTATTTGCCGTAATCGCTTTAGCGATGGTCTTTCCTTCTTGCAGGTCAAAAAAAATGACTGCCGTTGAACGTCCCGCACAGGAGATCGTACAGGAACCAGTAGCACAGCCTCAGCAAGAGGAACTGGCTGAGATACCCTCACGTACAGAACGCTTTACCTTCGAACGTGAAGAGCAGGCGGTAGCGCATGATTTTTTTGTTATCGTTGGAAGCTATAGCAACCCCGACAACGCTGACAGAGCACGCACCATTCTTTCCCGTCAGGGCTTCAACCCGATCATTCTGAAATCAGAAACAGGCCTGAACAGACTATGTGTAAACTCTTATACCAATGAAGCAGAGGCCCGGTCACGTGTGCAGCAAATACGCATGAGCTTCCCTGAGTATCATGACGCCTGGCTGCTGATACGACAACGGTAAAAGAAGTTGAATTGTTGAATTGTTGAGTTGTTGAGTTGTTTGGGGAAGAAGGTTGATCTGTTGATTTGATAAATGATCGAAAGTCAGTTTAATTGAACGGTGAACAGAACCCTATCGTATAGGCTGGGCTTGACCAGCCTGAGAACTAAGAGGGTGTACGCTGTAGGGACAGGGCTTGACCTGTCCGTCTTGATAATCTGTCAGGAATTGTTTGTCACCAGGGCTTGACCTGTCCGGATGAATCGTTGAATTGACCTTAGACCTTCGACTTTTGACTTTTAACAATAAACCATTTTCATATGCCCCTTTTTATCCGGAATATAAAAGAGCTTATCCTTGTTGAGCCAGCGTCGAGGCAATATCCGCCAAAGGTGGTGTCGTACGTTGGTGGGGCAGACATGTCGGTATTGCCCACCATGAAGAATGCTTTTTTGTATATTGAAGATGGCATTATCAGGGGGTTTGGCACCATGGAAGAGTTTGTAAGGGGAAAGTTTCTGAAGAAGGTTCGCCAGGCCGGGGTCACCGAGATAGATGCTACCGGGAAGATGGTGTTTCCTGCATGGTGCGATTCTCATACCCACCTGGTATATGCAGGCAGTCGTGAAATAGAGTATACTGACAAGATACGCGGCTTATCCTACGAAGAAATTGCGCGGCGTGGCGGAGGGATTCTGAACTCTGCCAAACGCCTGCAAGAGGCCAGTGAGCTTGAACTCATCGAGCAATCTATAAGTCGCCTGGAAGAGATCACGAAGCTGGGAACCGGCGCTGTGGAGATCAAGAGCGGATATGGTTTGACTACCGATAGCGAGCTGAAGATGCTGCGGGTGATACGTAAATTAAAGGAGTTCAGCCCCTTAACAATAAAGGCGACCTTTCTTGGTGCACATGCTGTGCCGGAGGAGTTCAGAAACAACCGGGAAGGCTATGTCGACCTGGTTATTAACGAGATGATACCCCAGGTTGCTGGTGAAGAACTGGCTGATTACATCGATGTCTTTTGCGACAAAGGGTTTTTCACGGTAGAAGATACGGAGCGCATCCTGATGGCCGGCATAAAGCATGGCCTGAGGCCCAAGATACATGCCAATGAGTTGGCGTTTTCCGGGGGCATACAAACAGGTGTCAGGTATGGCGCACTGTCTGTCGACCACCTCGAATGTACCGCAGATGAAGAGATACAGGCGCTGTCGAAAAGTGATACCATGCCATGTTTGCTCCCTGGCGCTGCCTTTTTTCTTGGGATGGAGCAACCCCCCGCCCGCAAGATGATCGATGCCGGATTGCCGGTAGCACTGGCGAGCGACTATAATCCCGGCTCATCGCCCTCAGGAAATATGCAGCTGATCATGTCGATGGGGTGCGTTTTGCTGCGAATGTTGCCGGAAGAGGTCATCCATGCTGTTACCATAAACGGTGCCTACGCAATGGGTGTGGAAGATCAGCTGGGCAGCATAGCCATCGGCAAACAAGCCAATATACTCATCACACACAGAATACCGACCTACGCATTCTTGCCGTATGCTTACGGGAGCAATAACGTGGAAACGGTGATCATTGATGGAAAGTTCGTGTAAATGCACTTGAAATATTTAAGACAATCACTTTGACACACAGATGCACGATGATCTTTCATTGGGTCAAACAAATATAATTTTTGGTTTGCTTTTTAAGAATTGGGCAGGCTGGTAAAGTTTAACACATAATATACATGACACAGTCAGACATCACCTTTATTGCAAAAACATTTTCCGGGCTGGAGGGTGTGTTGTCCCGTGAACTTGAAGACCTGGGCGCTCAGCATATTCATGCTGGTAGCCGGGCAGTGACCTTTCAGGGCGATATGGAGCTGATGATTCGCGCGAACCTGCACTGTCGTACGGCGCTGAACATACTGCGTGAGGTTCATGCCTTCAACTTTACCAACAAGGAAGATTTTTTTGCCCATATGTTGGAAATACCATGGACCTCCTGTTTTGATGTGGATGAATCTATCTCGGTATATGCCGTGGCCCATCGTTCGGAGCTGTTTAACAACACCATGTTTCTGGGTCAGTTTACAAAAGATGCCATCGCAGATCATTTCAGGGATCGAACAGGCAGGCGCCCTGATGTAGACAATAGAGACCCCCGGGTGAAGATCAACGTGTATGTGCATGACGACAGTTGTGTGGTGTCGCTCGACAGCAGTGGAGACCCTTTGTTTAAAAGGGGGTATCGCAAAGAAGGAGGCGGCGCACCCCTCAACGAGGTGCTGGCTGCCGGCTTAATTATGTTGTCGGGGTGGGATAAAGAATCATTGTTCCTGGATCCTATGTGTGGCAGCGGCACGTTTTCTGTAGAAGCTGCCATGATGGCGTCAGAGATGGCTCCCGGACTGATGCGAAGGCATTTTGGGTTTATGCACTGGGCCGGTTATGACCCGGTATTGTTCGACAAACTGAGAGAGGAAGCCAGTCAGAAACAACAACCCCTGCGGGCCCCCATTCTGGCCAGCGACGTGAACATTAAAGGCCTCGATATAGCCCGGCAACATGTGATGAATGCCGGGTTTATGGGAAAAATAAAAGTACAACGAAACGATTTTTTCTCCTTCTTCCCGCCGGCAGGACAAGGATGGGTGGTGCTAAACCCCCCTTACGGACTCCGGATGAAGCAGGATGATATACCCTCCTTCTATAGAAAAATTGGCGATACCCTCAAGCAGCACTATGCCGGATATCGCGCCGGGATCATTAGCCAGGAGGACGTGGGATTTAAATACGTAGGACTAAAGCCAAGGTCGCGGTATAAGGTCTTTAATGGCCCGATTGAGTGCCGGTTTGTCGTTTATGAACTGTTCACAGGCACACACAAGGAACATGTTGCCGCCGTAAGACCAAAACGGCCCAGACTGCCCTTATAGTGAGCATAACTTAACGATTAATTCTTGTCCTTTGCGAGGATTTATACCTATCTTTGGAGTGAGATTTGATGTTTTGCAATAATTTTTTGAAAGATGAGAAAACGAGTTTTAGTAGCTACCGGAGGGGGTGATTGCCCCGGACTAAATGCGGTGATCCGCGCTATTGTATTGCGTGCTTCCAGAGAAAGAGACTGGGAAGTGGTTGGCAGCATCAATGCCTTTGATGGTATTTTGAATGAACCCAATGAAGTCGTCGTCTTGGGTGAAAGAGAAGTTGCTGGGATACACATTCGCGGAGGTACCATTATTGGAACCACCAACAAAGGAGGCCCTTTTGCCTGGCCGATAAGGAATCCGGACGGTAGCTGGGGCAGTGCCGACCGCTCTGATGAAATGCTCAGAAGGCTTCAGTACCTCGGTGTGGAGGCGGTCATAAATATCGGAGGAGATGGCTCGCAGCGTATTTCTCAGATGCTGATGGATAAAGGCTGCAACATCATCGGTGTTCCCAAGACGATTGATAACGACTTGTCGGCCACCGACTTTACATTTGGTTTCCAGACAGCCGTTCAGGAGGCTACCACCGCTGTCGACAAGCTGGTGACTACCGCTGCCAGCCATAACAGGGTGTTTGTGCTTGAGGTGATGGGCCGGTATGCAGGCTGGATTGCACTGCATAGTGCTGTGGCCGGTGGTGCCGACGTATGCCTGATCCCTGAAATTCCTTACGACCTGGAAAAGATAAAGGAAAAGATCAACTCGCGCTTTTACAGGGGAAGGGGATACGCCATTATCGTGATCGCTGAAGGGGCAAAACCGGCAGGTGGTGAAGCGTCGTATGAAGAAAACGATGAGGTTGGATATAAGGATATGAGGCTGGGTGGTGTTGCTTCCAAGCTGATACACGAACTGAAAGAGGCTGGTCTCGATACCGACATGCGTGAGACCGTGCTAGGGCACCTGCAACGCGGCGGAACGCCTATTGCTTACGACCGCGTGCTGGCCACCCAGTTTGGTGCAAAAGCCTTTGAGCTGGTGCTTAACGGGGAATACGGAAAAATGGTAGCCTATCGCCATCCCAATGTGATCTCTGTGCCTTTCGGCGATGCCATCAATCAATATAACTTTGTAGATCCTGACTCTCACCTGATCAAGGCCGCCAGAGGGGTTGGCATTTGTATGGGTGATTAATTGATTCCGGGGCTTATGCTATGGTCACGCTTTTTGCCGACATTCTGCTTCCCCTGCCCCTGAAAGGTACATTTACCTATAGGGTTCCACAAGCTTTAAACGATAGGATACTTGTCGGACAAAAGGTGGTGGTGCCTTTTGGCAAGAACAGAAAGTATGCTGGTCTGGTAAAGCGAATCCATGAGGTCGTTCCCAGGACGTTTGATGTTAAATATATTGAGTCGCTGCTAAGCGACAGGCCATACGTGACCCCACAGCAGTTCCTGTTCTGGGAATGGGTGGCAGGCTATTATATGTGTGCGGAAGGTGAAGTCATGCATGCCGCATTGCCACACTCCCTGAAAGATGGCACGGAAACTGCCTGGCAGCCTATGACCGAGTCCTTTGTGCGCTTATCAGAGCACTATGATCAGGAAGAACACCTGAAAGAGTTGTTCGACCACCTGGAGAAAAGGGCCGCCCGCCAGCTGGAGCTTCTTATCGCGTTTATCAGACTGTCGGGCAGGTATGAGTCAGAGGCCAAAGAGGTATCCCAAAGTGAGCTGTCAAAAAGCATCAAAGGAG
>SKYG01000039.1 GCA_007128045.1 Bacteroidales bacterium
ACCTGAATGGCCCCATTGCTATAGGAAAATATATACAAAAATGACTGAAAAATAATGGTGTTACCGGTTTGATAGATTCTCCAGACCTCGTCAAAGTTTTTATATTCTTCAGGTATCAGATGGTTTAATGATTGATAGACCAGGTCTCCACCTGATGATGGAGCCAGAAATCCTATTTCTTCAAATCCGCCGGCATATATGGTATCACCAATACTCATTACGGAACGGACTACTGAATTGTTGGGTAAGTGAAATACCCGCCAACCCCTGCCATCATACTCTAAAATGCCATCATTATTCCCGAAGTAAAGAAACCCTTTGTCATTTTGGGTCATAGACCAGTTCTGAGTACTTGCGGAGTATGATTCACGGGTGTGATTTACTATGAAGGGGATGCCTATATTTTTGATTTGCCCGAATGTACTTCCTATTGCAGAAACTGCAATGAGGGCTATTAACATATATTTTAAGCAACTCTTCATATGTTTAAAATTGTCTGAATGTCTGAATGTCTGAATGTCGAAAAGCTGAGCGAAGCGAAGTCCCGAACGCATGTTCGGGATCTCATCCGGTGCCAATAATCATGCTCATGTGTGTCAAAGCGTTTGTCCCCGAACAATCGGAATCTTCGACATGGGGATTTCATATGTATATTACAGTATATCTCACTGTAAATATACATTACAAATTTTAATTTTGATATGATGAGCCCATTACTAACCTGATTTTTTTGTTTCCCGCAGGTTACGCAGATAAACGCAGATGTTAATCATTTGATTATCATATTATTTGATCTCCTACCGCTGATGTTCCGTTCTGCGGATGATCTCTTCCTGAAGGTCTTCGCCTAAGTCGTTGAAGTAGTCGCTGTAACCTGCTACCCGTACGATCAGGTCGCGGTATTTCTCCGGGTGCTTTTGTGCATCCCTGAGCGTATCGGCCGACACCACGTTAAACTGGATATGGTGGCCGTCGAGCCTGAAATAGCCACGGATGAGTGCTGTCAGCTTCTTGTAGCTTTCAGGATCATCGAAAAATGAAGGGGTGAATTTCTGGTTTAGCAAGGTGCCTCCGGTTTTAATATGGTCGATCTTAGACGCCGACTTCATCACAGCTGTGGGCCCTTTGATGTCAGCTCCCTGCACCGGACTGATGCCTTCCGACAAGGGCTTGCCAGCCAGCCGTCCGTCAGGAAGGGCGCCAGTGACGCTTCCAAAGTAGATATGGCATGTGGTTGGCAACATGTTGATACGGATACTGCCACCCCGGTAGCACGGACGGCCATCGACAGCCTTAAAGTACATGTTGAAGACTTCTATGGCTTGCTTATCGGCATAATCGTCGTCATTGCCATATTTTGGGGTGTTATACACCAGCTCTTTCCTGAACTCGTCATAATTGCCGAAGTTGTTTTGCAGGGCTTCCATCATGCCTGTTATGCTGATCGTTCTGTTGTCATAAACATGGTATTTGATGGCTGCCAGGCTGTCGGTAACACTGCCTAATCCCACACCCTGAATATAGCTGGTGTTGTATCTGGCACCTCCGGCATTGTAATCTCTGCCATTGGCGATACAATCTTCAATGAGCAACGAAAGGAATGGTGCCGGTAACTCAGTGGCATATAGTTTTTCAATCCTGTTGTTGCCTTCAATTTTTATGTCTACAAAGTGTTTAATTTGTTTTTCATAAGCACGCATCAGTTCTTCAAAGCTGTTGAAGGTAGCAGGATCGCCTGTTTTCGATCCGATTTGGGTATGTGTCCGGTGATCGTATCCATTATTTAAAGTCACTTCCAGGATTTTTGCCAGGTTAAAATAGCCGGTCAGAATATATGCCTCTGTACCGAAGGCTCCTGCCTCAACGCATCCTGATGCGCCTCCGTTCCGGGCATCCTCCAGGCTTTTACCCTGACGGAGGAGTTCCTGTATGATGGCGTCGGTATTGAAGATCGACGGCTGACCAAATCCGGTACGGGTAATATCCAGGGTTTTGTGTATGAAAAGATCAGGGTTTTTTTTGCTGACCTGCACCATACTGCCTGGCTGCAGTAGTCGCATCTCCTGGATTACCTCCAGAAGAATGTATGTCATGTCATTTACTGCATCGCTGCCATCGGGTTTTACCCCGCCCAGGTTGATCAGGCAGAAGTCAGTATAGGTGTTGCTTTCCTGCGCAGTAACTCCCATCTTCGGTGGGGCAGGGTGGTTGTTGAACTTGATCCAGAAACAGTGAAGCAATTCCTTGGCTCTTTCTTTATCCAGGCTTCCATCTTGTATCCCTTTTTCATAGAATGGCATTAGGTGTTGGTCGAGTCTGCCAGGGTTGAATGAATCCCAGGGATTCAACTCCGTGATCACCCCCAGATGGATAAACCAATAATGTTGCAGTGCTTCATGGAACGTCTGAGGGGCGTTGGCCGGCACACGGCGGCACACGGCAGCCATGGTGAGCAACTCTGTCCTTCGCCGTTGGTCGTCTTCATGATCAGCTAGTTCCTGTATGGCATTCGAGTTACGTTCGGCAAAGGATATTAATGCCTTGGCAGCGATTTTCATGGCCTGTAATTCATTC
>SKYG01000334.1 GCA_007128045.1 Bacteroidales bacterium
CTTTGATATTGCCCTCTTTATCCTTGATAGGAGCGGCGCTATCTGCTATTTGATATTCTCTGCCATCTCTTGCCACAAGAACAGTATGATTGGCTAACCCGACTATTTCACCCTGCTCTATTACCTTTTCAACCGGATTGGATACAGGCTCCCTTGTATAAGCATTAATAATATTAAAAACTTCTGTTAACAGCCTGCCTTTCACTTCATCTTCGTTCCACCCGCAAAGTTTCAATGCCACCGGATTCACCCTGTCAATCACCCCGAATTTATCGACTGTAATTACCCCATCTCCGATCGAATGCAGTGTGATGGAAAGATTTTCTTCGTTTTTTTCGGCTCTTTCTTTAGCTTTAATTATTTGTTTGTTCAGTTCAAACTGCTTTGCTTTCTGAAAAGTCAGATCGCTGATCATCCGGGTCATGTTCAGCAAAAAGTCCATGACAGTTTCTACTCTTTCTTTCGAAACAACAGGTACCGCATGAAGTGCTGCCAGGTATTTTTCTTCGTCAAAGCCATACTTCATTGCTTGTTTCTTATAAAAGGAACTATCGGGTACGTCAAAAAAGAACTGACCCGAAAACAGGTTTGCAATATGTTCGCCGTTTATTATAATGGGTACTATCACGTCAACCAATCCGTTTAAACATTTATAGAAATGATATTTTTCGTTTTCATCCATCTTGTTGGCCAGTACTGTATCGCTGATGATGCACTTTTTTAAAGTCTCAGGGTTCGCCCGGTGAAATTCCGTGCATATTTGCCTCCAGCCCGATTTCAACAAGATATTTCCTTCCAGGTCAAGAATTGCAGTAACAAAACCTGTTGACTTGTTGAATCCTTCCAGAAGTGCACCAACTTTATCCAGATCCATTAAGTTCAGAATATTATTATTCATGGTTCAATTATTTGATGTCGTGAATTTAATCTGTGGCAGTAACCCCCGGAATAAATTGGTGTTTTATTAATTCTTATTTATTAGGCTGTAAATATATCAATATTTCCTGAGATTCTTGTTCATCAATACTTACATATCGATTCTTTTATCGGTTTTGTGATAAAATCGGTACAACCAGTCTCGATCTGATTGATAAACCTGTACCATGCAATTGATTTATTCAGTATTATATCGAAATAGCAACCGCAAAGCCCACATGCCAGAGTACTTTCTTTCTGGCTGTGGGCTTTGCGTAAAGTCTGACATGACAAGTAACGCCCGGAACGTATTCCGGGAACTATGTAATAAGCAGGAAGGCGGTATAATATTGATATTGGTAGTTCAACTCCTCAACTCCTCAACTCTTTAACTCTTTAACTTCCCCTACTACTCATCAAAGATGTCTTCAAAGATCCAGTTCAGGTATTCGAAGCTGTCGTCTTCATAAACGATAACGGGTTGGATATCGCCTTCATATTCGCGAAATTCCAGGTCGCCAATCTTTTTGTCGAGTTCGGTCTGGAACACTTCCATGTCGATGTTGTTGTTCATGCATGTAATATTCTCGCACAAGCCGATGCTATATGGTTTGATGTTGCCTTTGAATTGCAAAGGATGTACCGTGATGGAGCCTTCGGCTTTCTCGACTTCTTCCTGGTCTGCAGTATACCTCAAGCGCATATCAATGTTCAACAGGTCGGTATTGTTGCGCTTCAGCTTTGCTTTGGTGGTGTAGTCGCGGTTGCTGCCGTTGTGTGTCATGGTCATGCTGTATGGGGTCATGTCGAGCGACATGGAGACACTTGTCGGCATACCCTGATCGTTCACCGTGGCACGGTATTCCATTTCCATGACCACCTGGTTGTCGACTCTCAGCGTAACATCCATACTGACAGGTATTTCCTGCTCGTCATATTCATCCCAGTCTTCATCATACACTTCCACGACTATGATTTCGAGGTTGCTGACACGTAATTTGGCGTTTCGTTGCTGGCTGTTATACGCCTGTTCATTGGCGGGAAAATTATACTCCAGATAGTTAACACTGGTGTTTACCAGGTCGAATGCCTCGGTGGCAAAGTTGTAGTTGTACACACCGTAATTTTCGTTCTGGCTACTTTTCTGCGTGTTTAGTGCGCGAGCAACCCTCATTACCCTGGAGGCGCCAGGCAGCATCATGGCCTGCCCACCCGTCGACTTTTGGCTTAAGAAGCGCAGGAAGGCACTCTGCTGCCTGCCCGGCACTGCATTCTCGCCTGGCGCTGACTTCAAGCCATCGAATTCGATTTCCATCAGTTCGCTAAAGAATAACAGCGACGACATGGCTGGTGTTTCCATCATCTCACTCATGGTGTACATAATGTCTTCGCCTGCCGCACGGATCTCCATTTTGGCATCTTCGGCCGTTAGCTGCTTATCCATATTCAGCAGGTCGCATGATGACATTATTAAGAGAACCAAAGCAGTAAATAAAATAAACCATTTTCTACTTTTTACATTTTTCATGATCGGAGATTTTAAACGTTTGTTTGTATTTGGTTTTTATTGGTGATTTAAAGGTAAAAAAAAACCTGAATCACATAACAAGGTATTGAATAATTTTATATCTGGATTAGTCGTGTTTTAAC
>SKYG01000385.1 GCA_007128045.1 Bacteroidales bacterium
TGCAGATTTTAGTGCTCTTTCGAACAAGGTGTGTTTTCCCCACACCAGGTGATCACCAAGGTGCCAGCCGTGATCACCCCAGATCACTACCACGGTATTGTCTGCTATTCCCAGTGCCTCCAGCTCATCCATCAGTTTACCAACTTGTGCATCAATGTAACTTATGCACGCAAAATAGGCATGCCTGAGTGTCCGCGCATATTCATCCGAAACAGGACCATTCAGTGAAGCTTTTTCATCACCCTTCTGGTAGCCATTGAATTCACCGCTGCTATGCAGGCTGGATCTACTACTATTTTCTGTTATGAAAGGATTGGGCGATAGTGGTATATCATTCCTATCATATAAATCCCAATACTTTTGGGGAGCATTGAATGGAAGATGCGGCTTGAAAAAACCCACACCCATAAAAAATGGCTGATCTTTTTTTACGAGTTCATCCAGCTTATCCAAAGCCAGTTCAGTAATCAGTCCGTCGGGGTATCCCAAATCATCCACATCAGCCATTTCGTAGGGCTTTACCTGGCGATTCATGCTCTGGCGGTTTTCACCGTCGGCATAGCCGAAAAATGCATTCCACCCTGTTCCCCATTTCCCCGGATCAAACAATAACTCATCCCAGCTGTAGGGCAGTTCATAGACATCGCTCATTGGCTCATTATATCCGTATATAAGTCCGTCGGCAGAATGACTTATCTTACCGATCCCTACAGTATAATACCCGTTTTGTCTGAAGTGATGAATAAATGTCTCAGGTGATTCCGATTCTTCCTCACCTGATATAAAATGTTCGATTGCATTATTGCCCAGATGCCTGGGCGTTGCAGGTAACATGCCCGTCAACATGCTGTATCGTGAAGCACCACAAGTAGGAACCTGCACATAATGGTTGGTAAATACCGACCCGGACTCAGCCAGCCGGTCGATGTTAGGCGAGTGGATATAATCTGCACCGTAACACCCTAACTCAGGACGCAAATCATCAATACTTATAAAAAGGACATTGGGTGATCTGTTGGCTTGTGCTTCATTGTTTCTTGCTGTACCATCACAGGATAGCAAACTGGAAACAGAAACGATCAGGGGAAAAACTGATATCTTCATATAATAAATGATTTAAAAAATGCCTTAAACACCGATTTTCTCTGATTGGCTGGTTTGAAGGTTAATGTGCCAACCGTTAATTCATCTCCATCACCAATGTACACATTTCGCAAGTCTCCTTCTATCCCAAATGTAATTACTGTAAAAGTTCCTGCAAATGAAATATCCAGGTCTTCACCGATATATTGGCGTAGGTACGGAAAACATCCTGTACCTGTTTTTGAGGAAAGGTGGTCGACTTTTTAAGAACGAAGTCGTATTTTGCTTGCTGACTGCGCTGATTATTTCTGATAATCAATTGTTTAATATCATATTTTATTGCAAAACATATTCGCCGTCTAAGTATCTGCGGGACAAAAATTAAAACTGACTTTTAAGAGTGAGCTCTTATGTATCCGATCCAAACATGGGATGACAATTGGAATACGTGTTATCACTCTCCTGCCATGTTTCCCAAATGGTGGTGGCACCCCTATCTATCATATATCCCCATCCAGGATATTTCGTGCTGTTTACAATGTCAAAAACCTGGTTCACTTCATTAATTCTTGAAAGTGCTTCGAGGATGTATTTGGTTCCGAAAATCCCTGTATTAAAATGTCCCGACGGCCCATTTTTAACGGCCTGAAGCAATGAATCCCTTGCAGCACCCAATTCAGCTTCGGGGATAATATCATAATACAGCAAACTGGCAAACAAGGTTTGCCTGTTAATCGGACCTTCAACTGGTTTATCCCAGAATTCCGCTTTGATCAGGGTTGTAAGCTCTTCCGCCAACAAACTGTATCTTTTCTCATTCTCATGATCATTCATGACCGAAGCGAATTGCTGCATGATCCTGGCCGATTTCAGGTAATGGGTTGTTCCAATTAACTGTACGGGAACCGGCTGTAAAGATTCATGGTCGCTAAGGCCTTTGTCAACAATTTTGTCTGGATGAATTCTTGCTACCTTTTCCATCCACTGATTGTTAAAGTCATATAACTCTTCTTGGTTCCTTCTTTCAACAAAGCAGTAATGTCGTGTTCAGCATAATAAACCCATACTATTAAGAACCTTGTCAATATTTAACAACTAACGATCTGTTCATAATCAATATATCGGTGTTTTCACAAAAATAACCCTACTCTGTAATACCAGGCCAGGTGTCTGTCCTAAACGGAGAGGCGGGCAAACCCTCCACATTATACAGGTTGGCATCATCAGGATTGGTTCCCCAGGCATACCTTACAGCCACCGGACTGGCGACCTGATCGCTGTAGACCACCACATCGTTGCCATCAAGATAGGCCTGAGCCCAATGAAATACCCTGTCATTGCCGGCAACCGCGAATGCTTTTAGATACCCATATTTGTCGTTGACCTTCAAACCACTTCCAACAGAGTCGAACCGTACACGAATCCTGTTGCCTTCAGATTGCATCGACTTATACATTGGTCCCGAATATACAA
>SKYG01000128.1 GCA_007128045.1 Bacteroidales bacterium
CATTTAGACAAATCAACAAATCAACAAATCAACCTTCAACCGACCTTTCGACTTTCAGACCTTCAGACTTTTCGACCTTCCAATAACGTGTCAGAATGTCACCTTTCCCTGACATGCTTTAATTACTGTGGCCTTCAGAAATGAAAATATGTCTGTTAAATGGTGCTTTCGGTTATTTGGCACAAAATGTGAATAGCCAAAGCGGATCAATTGACAATTATCAATATGTCTAACTATAAAAACTAAAAAAAACATGTCAAAAGTGAACATCAAGCCTTTAGCAGACCGTGTTTTGGTTGAGCCTGCTGCAGCAGAAGAAAAGACCGCCGGTGGAATTATCATTCCCGACACAGCCAAGGAAAAACCTATGAAAGGTATCATCGTAGCTGTTGGTGACGGCAAAAAAGACGAGCCAATAACAGTTAAAGTGGGAGATACTGTTCTGTACGGCAAATATGCCGGTACCGAACTTAGTGTAGATGGTAAAGATTATCTCATTATGAGAGAATCTGATATTTATGCGATTATTTAAATAGTATAAACCTAAGCCCCAGAATCACTGTGGGGTTTTCATGTAAGTATTACAAAACAAGAATTTTAAAACACATAATCAAATGGCAAAAGAAATCATTTTTAACCTGGAAGCACGTAATGCCCTGAAAATTGGGGTAGACAAACTTTCAAATGCAGTAAAAGTAACCCTCGGACCCAAAGGTCGTAATGTGATCATCGACAAGAAATTTGGTGCACCGATGATATCAAAGGATGGTGTTACAGTAGCCAAAGAAATAGAACTGCCTGATGCAGTTGAAAATATGGGCGCACAGATGGTTAAGGAGGTCGCCAGCAAAACGGCTGATGTTGCCGGTGATGGTACCACCACTGCCACCGTTCTGGCACAAGCAATCTACAACCATGGCTTGAAGAACGTAACCGCAGGTGCCAATCCGATGGACCTGAAGCGTGGTATCGACAAAGCTGTCGAGTTGGTGGTTGAAAACCTTCGCAAGCAATCGAAAGAGGTTGGCGACAGCATCGAAAAAATTGAGCAGGTAGCTACTATCTCTGCCAATAATGACCACTCAATAGGCGCTTTGATCGCTGAGGCAATGAGTAAGGTGAAAAAAGAAGGTGTGATCACCATTGAAGAGGCAAAAGGTACAGAAACCAGTGTGAAAGTGGTTGAAGGTATGCAGTTCGATCGTGGGTATATCTCTCCTTATTTCGTTACTGATACTGAAAAGATGGAGGTGGTTTATGAAGATCCTTATATCCTCATCCACGACAAAAAGATCAGCACCATGAAGGACTTCCTTCCCATCCTGGAGAAGACAGTTCAAACAGGCAAACCATTATTGATCATCTCTGAAGATGTAGATGGAGAAGCTCTGGCCACTTTGGTTGTTAACAAGTTGCGTGGTTCATTGAAGATTGCTGCTGTTAAAGCACCTGGATTTGGTGACCGCCGCAAAGCTATGCTGGAAGACATCGCCATCCTTACCGGTGGTACCGTGATCAGCGAAGAGCAAGGCTATAAACTGGAGAATGCCGATCTGTCGATGCTCGGTACAGCCGAAAAAATTACCATCGACAAAGACAACACCACCATAGTAAGCGGTAAAGGTGACAAAAACAACATCAAGGCTCGTATCAATCAGATAAAAGCCCAGATGGAAAATACCACCAGCGACTATGACCGTGAAAAACTCCAGGAACGTCTGGCCAAACTGGCAGGTGGCGTAGCAGTACTGTATGTTGGTGCTGCCAGCGAAGTAGAAATGAAGGAAAAGAAAGACCGCTTTGATGATGCATTGCATGCCACACGTGCAGCCGTTGAAGAAGGTATCGTTCCTGGTGGCGGTATTGCCTATATCCGGGCCCTGGATGCCATTATTGATTTTGTCGGGGAGAACGAAGACGAAACAACAGGTGCTGCTATTGTACGGAAAGCACTCGAAGAACCACTTCGTATGATCGTCGCGAATGCCGGTATTGAAGGCTCTATCGTAGTACAAAAAGTGAAGGAAGGCAAAGAAGACTATGGCTTCAATGCCCGTACAGAAGTGTATGAAAATCTGTATGAGTCAGGCGTAATCGACCCAACCAAGGTTACCCGCGTGGCCCTCGAAAATGCCGCTTCTATCGCAGGTATGCTGCTCACTACAGAATGTGTGCTCGCCGATATCAAAGAAGAAAAATCTGATATGCCCCCCATGAACCCCGGAATGGGCGGAATGGGCGGAATGATGTAAAGCCTAATCTGGATTATTCATCCTTTTAATTCAACGGTGAAACTTTGTCACCAATTCAAAAAGCCACCCTCTTAGAAGGTGGCTTTTTTACTAATACCTTTTTTGTACAGCATTCAACCCTTGCTCAAAACGCAAGGTAAACAAATCATTCATGCTGTTTTTTGCCGACCAACTCCCCCAACCAGTATGTCGCTGCTGCTGTAACGCCCACTGATGGTGATCTTTTCCATGATACGATTGTTAGCATGTGAATGTTAGTTCGTACTGAATTATAACGTACTGTTTGTGTTTTTGTACGGAATATTTACGTATATTTGCAGAAATACCTACACATATGAAAACAACTATTAAAGAACAAGCGAGATTTGATGCACGCCTTCCTAAAGAACAAAAACAATTCTTTGAAAGGGCTGCATATTTGGGTGGGTTTAGGAATCTAACAGACTTCGTTATTCTTGCAGTTCAAGAAAAAGCTAAAGAAATAATCAAAGAGAAAGAACAAATAATTGCTTCCGAGAAAGATAGTCAAATATTCTTCGACGCGATAACTAAACCAAGAAAGCCATCTAAAACTTTGAAAAAGGCTTTGGATGATTATAATGTTTTTGTCTCTGGCTCAAAATAAAACCATGATTGAACTTTTAGACAAGAAACACAAAAGAAACGAGTTTGACTGCGGAAAAGAGCTATTAAACAATTATTTAAAGGTCCAGGCAGGACAAGATATTAAAAGAAAATTATCCGCCTGTTTTGTGTTGGCTGATAAAGAAACTGATTGCATTCAAGGATACTATACATTATCAAACAATAGTATTCCCCTTAGCTGTTTTCCAGAACCAATAAAAAGGAAGTTACCTCAATCTTATGATTCCATTCCGACTACATTATTGGGACGATTAGCAGTGGACAGAAAATTTAAAGGGAAAGGATTGGGCAAAATATTATTAATAGACGCCATGAGAAGAAGTTATGAACTATCAAAAGAAATTGGCTCATTTGCGGTTGTTGTTGACCCTATAGACAGAGAAGCTGGGTTGTTTTACGAACGGTATGACTTTATAAAACTGCCAGACAGCGAAAAAATGTTTATTGCAATCAATACACTTAAGGAACTCTTCGATAAATAAAAAAATACTGCGTACAATAAATAGAGTCCGTCCATAAAGTCAAGTGTCTGAACTATAATGTTCGAGATCAAGGCATGCGAAGTTTTGAAAACCAAGGAGTCCCGAAAACTCGGGATGAACTGTTTTCAAAACAAGCATAACGCAGAAATCGGACATTAGAGACAGACACTAAATAGGACTCTGAGCGGTCTGCAATGCCTGTCCCGATTTTTCAGGAACCCAGCGATGAGTCCACCTTGTCATCAAACAACGACAGTTCGTTGAGTTTTCGCAGTGCGCGTTTGAGGCTGTCAAGAAACTCACCTTTGAAGGCAGCACTCAGTTGATGAACCGGATACAGGTATTTGCCCAATGCTCCGATATTCTTTCAGCTGCCATTAAGTGCGTAACCGGCAGCAGGGACTATCTGCGTTCCTCCGCGAATCACTCTGCGTTCCTCCGCGGTTATACTTTTCCGCGTTCCTCTGCGGTTATCCTTTTCCGCGTTCCTGCGGTTATACTTCCTCTTCAGTGACCACGATCTTTTCTATCTTATCGCCCTGGCGGATCAGGTCAATCACTTCAAGGCCTTCTACCACCTTGCCAAAGCAAGTATGGTTCCGGTCGAGGTGGGCCGTGTTGGTGCGGCTGTGACAGATAAAAAACTGTGATCCTCCCGTATCGCGTCCGGCATGGGCCATCGACAACACACCCCTGTCGTGATACTGGTTGTCGCCATCAAGCTCGCAGGCTATGGTATATCCGGGTCCGCCCACACCTGTGCCCTTCGGACAGCCTCCCTGGATCACAAAATCGGGAATCACCCGGTGAAAGGTCAGCCCGTCGTAAAATCCCTTCTTCGACAGGTCTGTAAAGTTCTTCACCGTATTCGGCGCATCCTTTTCATAAAATTGAACCTTCATGGTTCCTCTTTCTGTAATGATTTCTGCTTGTTTCATATTTTTAATAGTTACGAGTTATGGGTTGTTTGATTATCTGTAGGGGCAACCCTTGTGGTTGCCCTGTTTATGGTTACCAGGTTTCCAGGTTGCATAGCACCCTGTCATCTCGAGCGAAGCGAGAGACCCCCTACAGATCGAGGACTATCATACTATACAACTACATTCACTATCTTTCCTGGCACCACGATGATTCGTTTTGGCGTTTTACCATCCAGCCACTTGGCAGCTTCGGGGGCTTCCAGGACGGCCTTTTCCACCGCTTCCCTGTCGCTATCGGCAGGCAGCTCCAGTTTAAAGCGTGTTTTACCGTTAAAGGAAACCGGATAGATCACCGTATCATCGGTTACATATTGTTGTTCCCATACAGGAAAGCTCGCTTCGGTAACACTCTCCGGATGTCCCAGCAAGTGCCAGAGCTCCTCACCAAGGTGGGGAGCAAATGAAGATACCATGATGGCCAGGGGCTCAAGTATGTCTCTGTTGTTGCAGCGAAGCTCACCCAGCTCATTGACACAGATCATAAAGGCACTGACAGCGGTATTAAATGAAAACTTTTCTATGTCTTCGCCAATCTTTCTGATGGTTTTGTGCAGCACCCGTTTTTCTTTTTCTCCGGAAGGCTGTTCCGAGATGCTCCATGCTCCATCGGCACTGTGGTACAGGCGCCAGAGCTTGCGTATAAACCGGAACACCCCTTCTATGCCGTTGGTGTCCCACGGCTTTGCCTGTTCTATAGGTCCCAGAAACATCTCATATAGCCGGAGGGTGTCTGCACCATAGCGTTCGATCAGATCATCAGGATTCACCACATTATGAAGAGACTTCGACATTTTTTCGATTTCCCATCCACACACATATTTTCCTTCTTCAAGAATAAATTGGGCATCAGCATACTCTGGGTTCCATTGGCGAAATGCTTCCTGGTCGAGAATGTCGTGATGTACCAGGTTTACATCTACATGAATGGGCATGGTATCGTGCTGGTCGCGCAAGTTATAAGACACGAAGGTGTTGGAGCCTTTGATGCGGTATACAAAGTTAGAACGGCCTTGTATCATCCCCTGGTTGATCAGCTTTTTGAAGGGCTCATCTTCTACCACCACACCGGTGTCGAACATAAATTTATTCCAAAACCTTGAATAGATGAGGTGGCCTGTGGCATGTTCTGCGCCCCCCACATACAGGTCGACATGTCGCCAGTATTCTACGGCCTCTTTCGACGCCAGCTCTTTGTCGTTATGCGGGTCCATGTAGCGGATATAATAGGCGCTGGAGCCGGCAAAGCCGGGCATGGTATTACATTCAAGGGGATAACCCTCTTTTGATGTCCAGTTTTTTGCCCTTGCCAGAGGGGGATCACCGGTTTCCGTTGGCAGGTACTTATCTACCGGCGGCAATTCCAATGGCAGCTCTGTTTCATCAAGCATATAAGGCATGCCGTCTTTATAATATACGGGGAATGGCTCTCCCCAATATCGTTGTCTGCTGAATATCGCATCACGCAGGCGGAAGTTGACACGGCCCTTGCCGATGTCCTTTTCTTCCAAGCGGGCAATCACTGAGCGAATGGCATCCTGAACATCCATCCCATTGATGAAATCACTGTTGATCAGCGTTCCTTCTTTGGCATCGTAGGATGATTCTTCAATGTTTCCGCCACTGACTACTTCGATGATCGGCAATCCGAAGTGTTTTGCAAAGGCATAGTCGCGGCTGTCGTGAGCGGGAACAGCCATGATGGCCCCGGTGCCATAGCCAGCCAACACATAGTCTGCGATGTATATGGGCATGGGGTTTCCCGAAAAAGGATGCTCGGCATAGGCTCCGGTAAACTGCCCGGATACGGTTTTTACCTCGGTCATGCGCTCGCGCTCGGTGCGATTCTGAGCCCAGGCTACATAGTCTTCAACATCCTGCCGGTAGTCTGATGTCGTGATCTGCCCTACCAACTCATGCTCCGGTGCAAGCACCATAAAGGTAGCCCCAAAAATAGTATCCGGCCTGGTCGTAAACACCTCGATGGACTTTGTCCCCTCGCGCACTCTTCCCCTCGTATCTTCGTCCCCTCGTCCCCTCGCCATCGGACCATTGAGGACAGCTCCAGCGCTGTCCCTACAGGTGTCGCTTTCATGGGAGCCATGGCCGGTCAAGCCCGGCCTATACGTTCGTCCAGTCGTATCGCCGCCCTTTTGTAAGGTCGTACCCTCGCCCCCTTCCTTTACCCTGAAAAAGATCGTGGAGCCTTCCGACCGCCCGATCCAGTTTTTCTGGATCTCTTTCAGAGACTCACTCCAGTCGATATGCTGCAGGCCTTCCAGCAGTCGTTCGGCATAAGCGGTGATGCGTAAAAACCACTGCTTCATCTTTTTGCGTTCTACCGGATGGCCCCCACGCACCGAAAAGCCTTCCTTTACCTCATCGTTGGCCAGCACGGTACCCAATTTCGGGCACCAGTTAACCATGGTATCAGACAAATAGGCCAGACGATAATGCATCAACAGTTGCTGTTGCTCCCGGTGATCCATGTTCTGCCAGTCAGCGGCAGTAAAATATCCGTCATAATCAGTGGCCGCATCAATGTCGGCGTTACCGTTTTGTTGAAATGCATCCGTCAACAGCGCGATTGGTTCGGCTTTTTTGCTTTTGTTGTCGTAATAATGATTGAATAGTTGGATAAATACCCATTGGGTCCAATGATAGTAGTCGGGATCACAGGTTCTTACCTCTCTGTCCCAGTCGTAGCAAAAGCCAAGCTTGTCGAGTTGCTCGCGATACCTGCTGATATTTTTTTCTGTGGTGATGGCCGGATGCTGTCCGGTCTGTATGGCATACTGCTCAGCAGGAAGTCCGTAGGCATCGTATCCCATGGGATGCAGCACGTTAAAGCCTTTCTGCCGTTTATACCTGGCATAGATATCGGATGCGATGTACCCCAGGGGGTGGCCTACATGCAAGCCTGCTCCCGAAGGATAAGGAAACATGTCCAATACATAAAACTTGGGCTTGCCCGGGTCTTCAGTAACCTTGTAGGTGCTGTGTTCCTTCCAGTACGACCGCCACTTTTTCTCTACTTCACGGTAGTTGTAATCCATGATATTTTTCGTTTTTTCGACCTGCGAAGTTAGTAAATGTACGGGAGAACAGGAAAAGTTTTTGGTTGCGGGGGGGGTTAACCGCAGAGCAACGTAGAGGAGGATAACCGCAGGAACGTCTAATTGCCATGAAAGATACGCTGAAAACTTAAATAGCATGATGGGTTATTTAATATAATTGAATAAAACTTAAATAAGGCTTATCTTTGTTTAAAATTTCAATATGGAAAAGTTTAAATCAGGACAGTATATAAGTCAGGGATATTATAAAAGCTTCCAACCTGAATTGATAAATAGACAATTGCAAATTGAAAATATGGAAATTCTGCAATTGTTAAGTCATGCAGACAGAGAATTAGGTCGTTTGGATATGTATTCAAAATATATTCCAAACATTGATTTGTTTATAAGCATGCATGTTATTAAAGAGGCGACGCAGAGCTGTAGAATTGAAGGAACACAGACAAATATGGATGAAGCTTTGCTGGATAAAGAGGATTTGCCAGTAGATAAGCGTGATGACTGGGAGGAAGTCCAAAATTATATAAAAGCAATGGAATGGGCTATTGGTCAATTAGATAAATTGCCTTTTTCTTCAAGATTAATACGAGAAACCCATAATGTTTTGCTTCAGGGAGTAAGAGGTGAAAGAAAACAACCTGGTGAATTTCGTAGTAGTCAAAATTGGATTGGTGGTGCTACGATTAATGATGCTGTTTTTATCCCTCCGGTTCATACCTCCGTCCCAGAGTTAATGAGCGATATTGAAAAATTTATTCACAACGAAGAGATACATATCCCAGAACTATTGCGAATTGGACTGGTTCATTATCAGTTTGAGACAATTCACCCATTTCTTGACGGGAACGGAAGAGTTGGTCGACTGATAATCCCGTTATATTTGGTAAGTAGGGGAATAATTCAGAAACCAGTTTTATATCTATCTGACTTTTTTGAGAGAAACAGAAAGTTGTACTATGATAATTTAATGAATGTTAGAGAAAAAAATGATTTAGGACAATGGCTTAAATTTTTTCTAGTTGGTGTTATTGAAACAGCAAAAAACGGCATAAAAACATTTGATGGTATCATGCAACTTCAAAAGCATACTGATATAAAAATTCAGTCGTTAGGAAGCAGAGCCTCAAAAGCGAAAAAGGTTATAGATTATTTATACAAACGGCCAATGATTACAGCAGATAAAGTAAGTGAGATTGCGTCCATTTCTATGCCATCATCATATAAACTGATTGCTAGTTTAGAAGGCTTAAATATTCTAAAAGAAATGACCGGAGGCCAAAGGAGCAGAATGTATATATTTGATAATTATATTAAACTTTTCAGATAACGCCCAGTTGCCAATAAATAGGACTCTGAGCGGTCTGCAATGCCTGTCCCGATTTTTCGGGAACCCAGCGATGAGTCCATACTTCGACGTAGCTCAGCACAAGTTGTTGAACTACATCCCATGGCAAGGAAACTGCTATGTATTTATCGGCGGTTTTTGGGGTGGTGCTAAAATGAAATTGAACGAACGTTCTTTGACATATTGCAGGTTTTTGTGCTTATGATAGCCTTCTGCAATGATGGTTTTGTATTGGAAGGAGCTGTTTCAGGTACTTTTTGTTTACAAACGGGCATGCCTCTCCCGTTTTGCGACAAGCGCAAAATAGAGATATAGGTTACATGGTTGGTTGTTGTGGCTGTTTCAATGAGATTAATCCCGGGGAACGTATTCGTGGCAGCTCCCTTACAATTACCATACGGCCTGTTTTACAAACCGGGCACAGGCATGGCTGCCTGCACTGAGCTTGTCGAAGTGTCAAGGAACTTACCTTTGAAGGCAGCACTTAGTTGATGAACCGGATACAGGTATTTGCCCAATGCTCCGATATTCTTCCAACCGCCATCAAGTGCGTAACCGGCAGCAGGGACTATGCAATGCAGGTGAGGATGCAGCGAAAGGTTCTGACCCCAGGTATGCAACACGGCTACTGCACCGGTTTCAACCCCATAATGCGAGTAACCAAATGAGCGAAGTGTATACCATGCCGCTGCAAAAAGCAGGTCGTAATACATTCTCTGGTTATGCAGGCAAACGGCATTAAGCTGGTGAGGCAGTTGCTGCGGGGTGAGTTTTGTTCTGGCAATCAATTCCGAGCCAAAGCGGCTTATCACATCGGCCAGTTCAAACCTGGGCCTCATTTTTTGTAGTTATATAGCGAGTCGAGCGGACTGTGTGGTTTAATGAGCAGACATTGTGCTATCCCGATACGCTTCACTATCGGACAAGCTATGCAGATAAATCATTGTGGTGGTAATTTCAGCATGACCCAGCAGCTCTTTGAGTGTTACGATGTTCAGGCCCTGTTCGAGCAGATGGGTTGTCCCGCTATGGCGGGATAAACTCCTGAGTGCCGCAGCGAATGAAGGTTTACCTCCTTATGGATGGAAGTCTTCTTCAGGTTTTCGCGCATCACCCAGGAAAGACCCCGAACACTGTAACGACCATCAGGCTCCTTGCCATTGAACAACCAAA
>SKYG01000029.1 GCA_007128045.1 Bacteroidales bacterium
CCACTCCGGCGACTCGGAAACATTCAGGCCACTGATTGTAACACCGCTGTATCTGCAACAGGCCTCAGTATCTTCAATAGTTACCGGTATTGAACCATCTGTACTGTCGGCAACAAACCCCGAAACATCGGGCATCTTCACAGAAATTCTTTTTTCAGGGTTCAAATGGTTAACAACCGCAACAATATCACGGGCCACACCGATGTGTGAAGCGGCATCTATTCTATTTGGAGTAAGACCAATTTCAAACACCCAGTCTTCAAAAAGCTTGAAATATTCGGCCGCCGACAGCCCAATCGGTGTATCATCAGGTAACACCATAATGCCGTCATGTGAGGTACCCACACCCAGTTCATCTTCTGCACATATCATCCCTTCTGATAACTGCCCGCGAATTTTTGCCTTGCTGATCTCCAGATCGCCCTTTGAGGTATGTAACACCGTGCCAACCGTAGCTACCAACACCATTTGACCTGTATCAACATTTGGCGCCCCGCACACAATAAACAGGGGCTGATCACCTCCGACATCAACTGTTGTAAGAAACAATCGATCCGCACCCGGATGTTTAACACAACTCAACACCTTCCCGGTCACAACGCCTTTCAATCCTCCCTTGATTGGTTCATACTTCTCCAGACTTTCTACTTCAAGCCCACAATCAGTTAATAAGACCGAAAGATCATCAGGGGTTTGATCAAAACCTGCATATTCTTTCAACCAGTTATAAGATATCTTCATTTGTTTGATTCTGTTTATCTCAATTCAAAATTGCCACGCCATAATTCCTTGTCTTCAGAGAAGATCTCCACGTGATAGATGCCTTTCTGAAAGCCGGAGGGTGAATCAAAAGCAAAGCATTGATATATTTCTGCGTTTTCATAAATGACTGTTTTAATATCAGTAATGTTTTGCTGTTCGCCCTGATAAACAGTCTCAGTAACTCCATCTGCAACCAATAATCTTTGATCCGGATCAGTGATGCGAAAATAGAAATTATAGTCGCCAGCCCTGGCGAGAGGATTTTCCTGAATTACAAAACAAACTTGCACATGGTCTGTGCGTCTGGCCCTGTCAGTCTCCTGCACTCCCCGACGCCGTTCCCAGGTAGGCCGGACGGCGACCTGGGAGATTTTCAGGGCAGAAACCATTTCAACCTGATCAGCAAGTTCCTGTTTCTGTTGTTCCAGTTCAATATTCCGCTCCGACATTTGTTGCAGAGCGGTTTTTATCTGCATATTCTCACCTGAGAGCATTTGATTTTCTGCATTCAGCAGTGCAAGCTGATCCTGATATTCCGATAACTCCACTGACAACTCCTGCATTCTTTTTTCACATTGAGCTAACACCTCTCTGGTAACCCCTGACTGAATGGCTGACCTGAGTCTATTTAGCTCTTGCCTCTGAAAAGACACCTGAAGCCCAAAGTCTTGATACTTAACAAGCAAACTGTCGTATGCTGTTTCCAGCAAATCCAGTTGAACCAATAATGAGTCTCTCTGATTGGTTAGCGCTAGCTTTTCAATGGTAACAATATGAACAGTATCGGCTTTATTTAGTGCCTGGCGCAACAGCAACCCCACACTAATTGCCAATACCAGCGAAAGCAATGCAAGGAACAGGATGGGAGCCGTGAGTGAAAGCTTTTTGTTTGGCCTCATCCCGGATGAATACTTCCGGTTATACCTATTTTCCTTGTTCATTGTAAATGTTACAGATAAGCAATACGCTGAACACTGCAGTGATATAAACACTTTAGCATATAACGCAAAAATATACGGCTGTTCTCTTAGCGTAAAGAAACGGTGGTCTCACCAAGTCGCAAGTCGTCACTATAGAGAGATATTAGATATTGCCCTGGTTCGAACTCTCTGATCCGGTCCCAGTAAAGGCAAGAAGAAAACATCTGGTTTTGATAATTTATACGACCAGCGACTGAGTACTGCAAGGTATCACCCTCATTGACAAACGAATATTCATCGGTATCTCCCAATCGCAGGATCTGACCGTCAGGTGCAGCGATACGGGCATAAATATTATAATATCCGGATGGGGCAATGGGGTTTTCTGCCAGGGAGAAACAGATTTTCATTCGCTCTGCCCGTGCAGCACGATCTGTTTCCTCTTCCCTGTCGCGTGATCGCATTCGTACCGCAGAGGCCTCTATCTGATATGCCCTTATCGCAGAGGCCACCTCTACCATTCCTTCCAGCTCTTGTTTATCCTGGGTGAGTTCAGTGGTACGGGCCCGAACTTGTCTGATCTCCTCCTTGATCTGTACGTTTTCTTCTTTTAGAACGATATTGGCCGTAACAAGGCTATCAATCTCACGAACATAGTTCTGGGTGATCTCTCTCAGGCCATCAAGCTGACGCCTGATGCGGTTGTAATCGGCCTGCCTTGCTATAAGACGCTGAATCTCCACGGCATTCACCTGAATGATGCTGTCTTTATCAACTAAAATACTATCATATTCAAATTTCATATTGTTATACTCTGTAAGTACAGAATCCAGCTCGGCTTGCAAGGCCATATTCAGTTCCTCTGTAAATGCCCTGTCTAAAGTCACCTCTTTTAAAGACTTACGACTGGTTATTAAGAAAAAAGTAAGAAAAGCAATGATTACCACCAAAGAAATGATAGTGATTCGATAAATTTTTGCATTGCGGTCATCCTGATTATTCTGATTCCCTGTTGTCATTGTTTCCATACAGTTCAGCCTCCTTGTTTTTATGAATTTATTGCCTATATTTGTCTTAATATATTGTTAGTTCGGTTTTATAAAAACAGCGTTAATCCAAACAACACAAACACGCCCGTATTTTATATTTGATAATCGAAAAAACATCACGCAAAGTTACGTGTTTTTTTTTGTTAAACCACTTGTTAACCATGAACTTCGTACAATCAGTCAAAGATTTTCTTGCTCTGATTTACCCGGAAGGCTGCGAGGTATGCTCCCAAAGTCTGGTAAATGGAGAGAGCTGTATTTGTTCAACCTGTTGGTACGAACTTCCAAAAACCGGATTTTATCGTGATAAAGAAAACCCGATGACACGAATATTCTGGGGGCGCGTAGATATTGTATCCGGCACAGCCCTGTTTCACTATCAGAAAGGCGGAAAGGTACAAGATTTAATACATCGATTAAAATATAAAGGACAGCAAGAAATTGGATGTTATTTAGGAATGCGACTTGGTCATTATATGCTTGAGTCATCCATTTACAGGCATCTGGATAGCATTATTCCTGTTCCCTTACATCCTGAAAAACAAAGAATGCGGGGGTTTAATCAAAGTGAGGTGTTCGGAGAAGGGCTATCCAGAATACTTGGTGTTCCTCTCAATACCAGGGTGCTGCAACGCCTGTCGGCAACATCATCTCAAACAAGAAAACGGCGGTTTATGCGCTGGGAGAATGTTGAGTCTGCATTTAGCCTGAATAACACATCCATCTTAGAGAACAAACATGTCCTTCTCGTTGATGATGTAATCACAACGGGAGCAACAATGGAAGCTTGCGCCAATAAATTACTTACTGCAGCAGGTGTTAAAGTCTATTTAGCAAGCATTGGCGTTACAGTATAACAGGCATATAACATTGATCTGGAATGATCTTACCAATGTCATGTTTTCGCATCCGCATCATACCTTGGGGCGGGTAATTAGAGCCGTCCTCCCAGCACCGCTGTGTTGCGATAGTTTTTTACACTCCCCTGAAGATCAAACACCTCCATATGTATCACATAGATACCTATTGGTGCCTTAAGGTTGTCGTCTGTGGTGCCATCCCAAGTCAGCACCCCTTCTACCGACAGCAATTCGCCCCTTACTAGGTATTTTATCTGCCTTCCCCGGGCATCAAATATTCTGATATTGGCAACATATCCCGGCACATCAAAGGCATATGAGATAGTTAACACATCTTCGTTGCCATCGCCATCGGGGGAGAATACCTCCGGATATACTTCAACCTTTCCTGCCTCTGTTTTCAGGTAGGCTGTATACTGCGAATTCTTATAACCGGGCGTGCCAAAGCCAACATGCTGTGCAGCAGAATGCCAGTTTGAACGACTTTGAGTTGGCCAATCAGGGTTCAGACGCTCCAGGGCAACACCTTTATAGCTCGTTAACAGACGGAAATGCATGTCTTCTTCATAAGCAAACATGTCGATCACCTGCAATCCTTTACTGGCAAACACCAGTATTCCATTGGCATTTGTCATTCGGGGCATGGCTGAAATCCGGATGAATCCTGCCGGATTTAACACCATGAAGGTGTTCTTGACGTTGGATGGATTGTTTGTTAAAACAACATAATCACCCGGAAAAAACAAAAACGACTGATCGGCGATTTCCTGAATGTTGGTAAGGAACTGATCGATGGTATCTTTGGAAGTAATCAGGTAATCCTTTAGGTCAATAACCTTTTCTGACCTGTTATACAACTCAATATATCTTGCACCTCTGTCTGGAGGATTAAACAGCACTTCATTAATTACCACATCAAGTGAATCAGCAGCGGCTGGTACAGCTACCCGTGCGTTTCGGTTGTCGGCCTGATTGCCGGCACAGTCGGTAATGTTCTGGCTTAAGGAGATATTATATATGGTACCCGGCAACAATGACTCTTTAAATGTCAGGCTCACCCGCCTGAAGTCCGGCAGCAACGCAGTGGCTGACACAGGCTTCCCAAGTCCCTGATCTGCTGTATAATTTTCACTCTCCTCCAAAGAAGACATATCCATAGATTCGCTAAAAAACAGCACGATGGTGTTGCTGTCAACATAACCGGCCCTTACCAGGCTGGGAGGTGTCACATCGGGATTATCAGCAAGTACAGAGTTTTCGGATCCCGGGGTTCCTCCACTGGGATCTGCTGAGGCAAGCCAGTTGTCATTACCCTGACAAAAATTGTATGGGTCAACCTTTTCCAGCGACCAACCTCCATTGCTTTTGGCGGGATCCTGGTACCACTCATCAGTATATGATACAAATGAGATCAGATTGTCCTGGCCATCAAACAACAGCAAGTCTGCCCCGGAATTGGTCAGGGCTGTCCCCGATAAACCCGGAACAGCAACCACGTTGCCATATTTCTCAAGATGGGGATAGGCCGATTCCGTTACCAACAGCAAAACACCCTTGGCGGGAATAGGTGCGAAAGGAATGGTGCGCCTGGTACTCCCATGTTGTAGTACCCAGCCTTCAATATCTATGGGAAGTTCCGTTGTATTATACAACTCAATATATTCGTAAGGAGGCAAATTAACCGAAGGGGTTGGATTGATCATCAGCTCATTGAATACCACATCAAAAACCCGGGGTTGATAATAGGCAAACTCACCGGAATAGGCCACCATCATATTGCCTGAATGATCCCTGACATTGGCAATATGAATTCCATACACCATGTTTGGGATAAACTGTTCGGCAAATATCAGGTTGACAGTATTGGGGGTAAATGGATCAAGGTTCGCAATAACAGGATACCCAACTCCATTGTCGGCAACATAGTTTGTAACGGTTTCGGCAGTTACTGGCTCAACCACCTTGTTGAAATATATTTTTAAGGTGTTGGATGAAGTTACCTGAACAAAATCCACCACTGGAGGCACTGTATCTGGCAAGATTTCTCCAACAAAAAAATCATCGAAGTAGAAGCGATTTGAATTGGATATCGTGTATTGACAGCGTAAACCAAACCATTCTGATGTTGTATGGTTAGAATCATTAACCGATCCCTGCGGAACAAACAGGTTTCCCCCTGTTTGATCTGCAAAAAACTCCCAGTTGCCATGGTCATCACGGGTAACCTTGAAGCGTATCCGGTTATTCGTTCCGGAAGCTATGTTCATGCTGCCGGCCATTATTTCTGTACTTGTCGTTCCGTCTTGCCGGTAAAAATACATTCGTTTGTTATCACCACCATCTTTCCCTATCCTGATGTAGTACCCGTTTAACTCTCCATGAAGGTTATGGCTGTCACTTACAAGGTATATTCTCGGATGGTTATTGTTTGAAGGGGTAAATGCCAGACGTACCCAGAATTCCCATTGTGTATTGTGCACCAACCGACTGGATGTAGCCAGGTATGCATGCCCGGCCGCAACATCATTTAGCCGTAAAACTCCATCTTCAACTATAAACTTATCTGTATCACCATACCAGGCCGGATCACTCGAAAAGTTTCCATCACTAAAATCATCAGAAAACTGCGCCCAGCAAAACACAGGAAGAAGCAACATACAAAAGATTGATATTCTTTTTTGCATCGCGTATCAATTATAGCGGGTAAATATACTATTTTTGCGGTAATGAATGAATTTACTGAGCTGTTTTTTAATGTTCCGGAGTCTGTTTCATTGGTGTTCATGATCTCGCTTTGCCCGGCTCATGTCTTGAAAAGAATGCACTTGTAAGGTAGGCTAACCTGGATAATTCATGCTTTTGATTCAGTCTGAGGGTAACTGTTGTAATAAAAACACTATTATATTTTACATTCATGAAAATCGCGTTAATTGGGGCAACCGGTTTGGTTGGCCAGAAAATGATACAAGTATTGGAGGAGCGCAAACTTCCCTGCACTGATTTTTTACCGGCAGCCTCTGAACGGTCTGTTGGGAAGCCGGTTCAATTTATGGGCAACACATACAATGTATGCAGCATTGAAGATGCTGTAAAGGCTCGTCCTGATATTGCTTTATTCTCTGCAGGTGCACGGGTCTCACGGCAATGGGCTGAGGCCTTTGCACGGGTTGGAACTTATGTCATCGATAACTCCTCCGCCTGGAGAATGGAAGATGCCATACCACTGGTTGTGCCTGAGGTAAACAGCCATGTTTTATCTGCCGGCAAAAAGATTATTGCCAACCCAAACTGCAGTACCATTCAGCTGGTGGTGGCATTGGCTCCTTTACACCGTGCATTCCAAATAAAACGGCTGGTAATCTCTACCTTCCAGTCGGTTACAGGCACCGGCGTAGCTGCGGTAAAACAACTTGACAACGAGCGGGCAGGAGTTTCCGGTAACATGGCATATCCATATCCTATTGATCTGAACTGCTTCCCTCATGGAGGTGAATTTGAAACGGACGGGTATACCACCGAAGAGACAAAACTCGTCAATGAATCCAGAAAAATACTGGAAGACAACAATATACAGGTTACCGCAACAGTGGTGAGAATTCCGGTTAAGGGGGGACATAGTGAATCCGTGAATGTTGAATTTTATAAAGAGTTTGACATAGTTACCTTGCGCGACCTGCTCGCCAAAGCGCCCGGGCTTGTTGTTCAGGATGATCCCGGCAACAATCAATACCCCATGCCACTATTTGCTATGGATAAGGATGATGTGTTTGTAGGTCGGATCAGACGTGACAACACCGTTACCAATGGTCTGAACATGTGGGTGGTCTCTGATAACCTGCGCAAGGGAGCTGCTACCAATGCCGTACAAATAGCAGAACTGCTCTTAGAAAAAGGGCTGGTATAATAATCCGAAATAAATTGGTCTTTCATGTGTTTATTTTTTCCCCTTTGACCTTCGACCTTCGACCTTTGACCCCCATGAAAAACAATCATGCGTCGGTGTGTCAAAGCGTTTGTCATGGGAATTTCATCTGTTTATTTTTTCCCCTTCGACCTTCGACCTTTGACCCCCATGAAAAACAATCATGCGTCGGTGTGTCAAAGCAATTGTCCGGATATTTCATCATATCTAATCCGGTTGTTTATCAGGTTAATAGATTTTTCTTATTTTTGCAGGTTGCTTGAAAAAAATGTATGCATTCAGGCATAGAAATCCGTTGTTATTCTATGAAAGAAAAAGAAAAAACCGGATGGCTGGTGGTTGTGAACCCCAATGCAGGCGTCGGGAAAGGTGAAAAAGACTGGAAACAAATTTCCAACTTACTGGATAAGCAAGGATTGAAATACCGGGCCAAGTTTACCAAGAGACGACTGCATGCGATGCATCTGGTTGAAAACCAGATCATAAAAGGTTATAGAAAAATAATTGTGGTAGGAGGCGACGGCACCATGAATGAAGCCGTTAATGGCATTTTCAACCAGCAGATTATCCCAACCACCGAAGTCACCTTGTCAATGATCCCTGTCGGAACCGGCAATGATTGGGTGAGAACCTTCAACATACCCACAGATTACAAAAAGGTTGTTCAGATCATCAAACAAGGCAATACCATGCTTCAGGATGCCGGAGCAGTGAGCTACCTTAATGACCACGAAGTGAAGAACCGGTTTTTTATCAATATGGCTGGTCTTGGTTTTGATGGACTTGTAGCACAGAAAACCAATTACGACAAAGACCACGGAAGAACCAATCCCTTTATTTATATAAAGAACCTGGTCTCCTCCCTGTTTTCATATAAATCCAGTCAGCTACATGTGGTTGTTGATGACCGTGTAGTTGACGAAAAGGTGTTCAGCTTAAGTATTGGCATAGGGCAATTTAATGGTGGAGGTATGCAACAGGCTCCCAACGCGCTGCCTGACGACGGTCTGTTTGATGTGACCCTGATTAAAGACATGTCGAAATGGTCGGTCATCACAAGTCTTAGAAAACTGTACAATGGCACCATAGGACAGCACAAAAGAGTAATTACCATGGTTGGCAAGAATATACGTATCGATTCTGTACCACCTGTATTACTGGAAACCGACGGAGAATCCCTCGGAAGCTCTCCCTTTGAATTCCAAATCATACCTAAAAGTATTCAGGTAATTTTTAACAATAATAAAGACGTTGACTAACTATTATGGCAAGCATAAAAGGAGAAGACAGGTTTAAGAAAATCATTTCACACTGCAAAGAATATGGATTCATCTTTCCATCGAGTGAAATATATGACGGACTCAGTGCCGTATATGATTATGGACAAAATGGTGTTGAACTAAAAAACAATATTAAGGAATACTGGTGGAAGTCGATGGTTCGCTTTCACGAAAATATTGTTGGGCTTGATTCGGCCATTTTCATGCACCCCACCGTATGGAAAGCATCAGGCCATGTTGATGCCTTTAACGACCCCCTTATCGACAACAAAGACTCAAAGAAAAGATACCGCGCTGATGTGCTGATCGAAGAATACGCAGCAAAGTTGGAAGAAAAAATGGAGAAGGAGGTTGAAAAGGCAGCCAAACGTTTTGGCGAATCCTTCGATGAAAACATGTTTCGTGAAACAAACCCCAGGGTACTTGCCAACAAAGAGAAGAAAGAAGCTATTATTGCCCGCTTTGTGAAGGCCATGGATGAGAATAATTTGTCGGACGTAAAGGCGCTGATAGAAGAACTGGAGATCGCCTGTCCGGTTTCCGGATCAAGAAACTGGACGGATGTAAGACAGTTCAACCTCATGTTTAGCACACAGTTAGGATCTGTTACAGAAGATACCAACCAAATTTTTCTAAGGCCGGAAACCGCCCAGGGAATCTTCGCAAACTACCTGAATGTTCAAAAGACAGGTCGCATGAAAATCCCCTTCGGTATTGCACAGATAGGAAAAGCCTTCAGAAATGAGATCGTGGCCCGTCAGTTCATTTTCAGAATGAGGGAGTTTGAACAAATGGAGATGCAGTTCTTTGTCAGACCCGGACAAGAAATGCAATGGTACGATTATTGGAAAAATGAACGTATGAACTGGCATTTAGCACTAGGGTTGCCCTCTGAAAGTCTGCGTTTCCACGACCACGACAAATTGGCCCATTATGCCAACGCTGCTGCCGATATTGAGTTTGCATTCCCATTTGGGTTCAAAGAGCTTGAGGGCATTCACTCCCGTACCGATTTCGACCTTGGTGCACACCAAAAATTTTCCGGAAAGAAGATTCAGTATTTTGACCCGGAAACCAATGAAAGCTACGTCCCATATGTGGTCGAAACATCTATCGGACTGGATCGTATGTTCCTGGCAATAATTAGTCATGCC
>SKYG01000318.1 GCA_007128045.1 Bacteroidales bacterium
GCCAAGACCTGGATGCCCGGTATCCGCCATAACACCCTGTATGGCGCCATAGCCTACCTAAAGCAAGATGCCAATGCAGCCGACATGGCCATGAACAAGGGTCTGCTGGTGATCCGCGCCACCGGCGACAGCGCCAACATCATCAACAAACTCGGGTTTGTGGCAAAAACATATTAGTAGGGGCAGACAGGCTTAGACTACCTCGTAGTATCCACCAATGGCAAATACATGAATGCTGTCATCATCAAATGTGTATATCAGATCAAAACACCACAACATAACTTAAATAAATATGTGTATTATCTAATGTGTTTGGATTTTTGAAACGAATGTTTTATATTGCCTGTTCAACATCGTTTTTTTAACAACCGATCCGGGGTCCCTGAAGAAACAGCCATTTTTTGCCACAGTTCCTGACTGGGATTATTTTGTTTTATTCTCCTGCATGCGTCCTTAAATGCTGTACCTCGCGATCAATAAATCGAGGTTTTATGGTTCAATGTAAGACATTGCTGATCACCATCATGATTGGATGCGCTTTATCCCTGCACGCACATGCCACTCAGCAGGTGCAGGTGCAGGTGCATGTCACAGACCATTATACAGGTAGGCCACTGGCGTCGGCACGGATAGAGTTGCTTCATGGAAATGATCTGTTGGATACCGGTTTTTCAGATGCCTCAGGAAAAGTGGTAGTTTCGTATGCCGTAACCGGCATATGGTCAGATGCGGTTAAAGAAAAGGGGTTCCGGGTAGAAAATAATCATCCAAACCCCTTTGAGTCAGAAACAACCATCAACTTCTACCATGACCAGACACAGCAGGTATATGCCGAAATGTTCTCTCAGCTGGGCCGCCGGGTTGTTTCCGCAAACGCCGTTCTGCCGCAGGGCCACCACCGATTGAGGGTGGTTGTGCCTCATGCAGCCCCGGGAATGTATTTTTTAACCATCAGAACCGGGACTCATGAACCCAAAGCCATTACCCTTCTAAAGACTGGCAAAGCGCATGGGTCGAACACCGGCGACATCTTTTTTGAACAAGGCAACGACTATTCTCACAAAACATCAGAGCCCCAGGCCTTAAAGAGCCAGGATGCAATGCCCCCATACTACATCCGGGTGCAAAAGGAGAAGTATGGCATTAAAGAATATTCTATTGAGGCCGGTAAGGATACTACACTGCTCGCTCCCCTGCAACGCCAAAACGAGGTTGTCATAAAAACCTTCGACGAAAACAAGGAGGTGGTAACGGCACAGGTAATGGTGACAGGACGTTTCTTCAACCTGCAAGTCACCACACCTGATACCCTGATCATCCCATCAGGCAAATACACCATCCGCTCCGACAAAGGGTTCTTTGTCCCCTTCGAAGAATCCGTTGAAATCGTTTCCCGTGACACAATCATAGGCATGGGACTGGAAAAATTATCAGCCAGGGTCGTGCACATCGAAAACCCTGAAAGTGATGTGCTGATGGCTTTTGAAACTGAAAATGGATCTATGTCTTACTTTTATGGAATCAGGGATGTGAGCGAAAAACAAGAAATCTCCGATGTATTTGCCTCAGAACATTCGGGACCGGTGCCAACACATGTGGTTGTGAGACATCCCGACCAAACCACCACCACCCTGATTTATAACGAGCACTTCTATCCCATTATGTGGATCGATCCCAGCTTTGTGATCAGTCTGAGGCGGCTGGGCACTGACTTTGCCCCGGAACGGGCCTCACATTCTATCTTTCATAGCAACAGGGAAGACACCCTGACTGTGGATATTAAGCCGTATGACCTTTACGCGCTGGTCGACTGGGCTGAAGAGATCATTGGGGAGCCTTTCAGGGATGCACGGGTTTTTCTATCACACTATTCTGACAAGTTTGAAGACATACAGCAGAGCGCTATGAAAGATGGAGCAGACCAGCCTCTCTATATACGGGCAGCCATGGCATTCTCTGCCCTATCTGCCATATGGGCATTCGAGCATGCCGGCGATCAACAGTTTCCACTAGCGGAAAAGGTAATCTGGGCACGCGAAATTCTTCGAAATTATATAAAAAACGCCCTTGCCGACTATTTTGGCCTGTTCAGCTGGGATCAGACCGGACCTGTTGTGCCGGTTTATCTGTGTCAGGGCGGATCCAAGTATTACAACATTTGCCATTTCGCCTTTTTTACAGGACCCATCTCACCTTGCATTACCATCTGTAAGGCAACTCTCGATTGTTTTACAAACATCTGTATGCCCGAAGTGATGAATGTAAATCAGGCAATACAAGTCGTTCGACAATACTGAAACAGGAGGATATCCATATGAACCCATCTTTTTGTTCGCGGCAGCAGAAGCATTTTGTTGTGATGGTGATGTTCTTGCAATGTATTATGTCAGCAACAAGCTCTTCACAGCATGTGAATGATTCTGAGTGGATGGTTCTCAATGCGTCTACCACCGGGGTCACAGGAGGTTCGATCGACGCACTGGCATTTGACCAGGATGGCCGGTTGTGGGTCGGTACAAGAGACCGGGGCCTGCTGTTCTATGAACAAGGAAGGTGGACTGTTTACCAAGAGGATAGATCGGGTCTTACTGACAATAACATCAGGGCGGTGCATACCAATGATGACAACACTGTATGGATCGGAACATGGGGTGGCGGATTGCATTATTTTGACGGCACCTCCTGGACGGTATACACCACCGCGAATTCTGACCTGCCAACATCCAGAATATCCTCTCTAACAATGACCCATGATGGATCGTTGTGGATCGGCACACAGCAAGGGCTTGTTTTGTATGACGGAGAAAAATGGCAGGTGTTTCAGTCTAACAACTCCGGGCTGCCGCTCAACTCGATATATTCAACCGCTATCGATCCGGACGGGAGGCTATGGGTCGGAACATCCGCAGGCTTTGCCATCTATGACCAGGATGATTGGATCACCTATACTCGGGATAACTCCGGGCTGCCCAATAACTGGGTATATGACTTTGCGTTCGATGAACACCACAATACCTGGATAGCTACTTATGGCGGAATAGCCATGCTGTCGGCCAACGATGAGTGGACAATATACGATACCGGCAATACTGCATTGGATTCTGACAGGATATGGGCCCTCCATATCGCATCCGACAAAAGGCTATGGGTTGGTACCGACGGTGGTGGCCTGAGCGTGTTTGACGGAAACACATGGGAAACATATAAAACCAACAACTCTGACATCTCTTCAAACCGCATCACCACCATTACGGAAGACGAGAAAGGCTCTGTATGGATGGGCACTCGGCTTGGTGGTGTGGTGAAGTTCGACAACGGCACATGGGAGGTATTTAATACCAACAACACCGGTCTGCCCACCAATTATGTGCGCATGATCTCACACCACCCAAACCATGAAACCTGGGCAAGCACTGCCTACAACGGGGTGTTCAGAATCAGCCACCTCTCCAATCCGCGTTTTAGGAACTATGATGTGCAAAACTCCGGATTGCCCGAATCAGATGTTTGGTCGGTGGCCATAGATCATAACGGGCACCAATGGTTCGGCACAGAGTCTGCAGGACTGGTACGATTTGATGGACAACAATGGACCGTCTTTAACAGGTTCAACTCCGGTCTTCCCGATAATAACGTCAGAAATGTTGTGGTTGACCAAAACAACAAGCTGTGGATCGGCACATGGAATGGCGGGTTGGCCACTTTCGACGGACAACACTGGGAGGTCTTCAATACCAATAACTCCGGCCTCCCGGAGAACAGAATTACCTATATAGCCATCGACAAGGATAATAACATTTGGATAGGAACGTTCAGTTGGGGGCTTGTGAAATTCGATGGCAGGTACTGGCACAACTGGCATACGGAGAATTCACCCCTGCCCCATGATTACGTAAGACGGATCCTTGTCAAGCCAGATGAAAGTCTGCTACTTGCCACCTGGGGGGGAGGACTGGCCCACTTTATGGGATTGGATTGGACCATATACAACACAGAAAACTCGGGACTTCCCGGCGACATAACCCGTGGCCTTGCCCTCGACACGGATGGTGCAGTTTGGGTGGGTACCGTGCACGACGGCCTGGCCCGTTTCGACGGAAAGAACTGGTCAGTGTTCAACACTTCAAACTCCCCGCTGTCAGGAAATTCTATTACCGACATAAAAATTGATCCTTACGGTAACAAATGGATCGCTACCTTTAACGGAGGCATCACCATATACAGGGAAGGCGGCATCGCTGTGACAACCCAACGTAATGTGTCTTTTCCGAACACCAACCATGATTTTTTCAGGCTTTGGAATGTGCCAAATCCGTTCCGCGAACAAACAACCATTCATTTTTCGCTCGAATCGCCAAAAAACATCCGCCTGGATGTATACAACCTGATGGGTGTTCTCATTACCACCCTGTATCAGGGAATGCTGTTACCCGGCCATCATCAATTTGTCTGGAATACAACTGGCCTCCCTCCCGGCATATATATCTGCCGGATACAATCAGCATCTCACGCCCACAGCCACATCTTACTGATGAGATAAATTGCGGATTTTTTGTACCTTTGCCATAAAGCGTCGACCGTATTTATGTTCCCTGATTCTTATATGCCGGATTATATCTCACGTCGGCCCCACCCAGTGAAAGACTGTAGCCCAAACATTGGAAATTGTCAGAAATAATAACAACATGGGGTTAATCTCGTATAATCATATTACAGACAAAACACCTATCACCAGGCATGCAAAAAAAGAACTGGATGTCTTACTGCAAGAGAACCCGGACCTTGTCAGCCTGTTGAAAGAGTCTGATACCCCTGAAAATTTTTTTTCTGGTATACGTGAGATGGCCATGAAATACATGCGGGCTAATCCGCTTACCTATGCCTATTACCGCCATGAAAAAACCGGACGGGCAATACTGGAACAGCTCGAATGGAGCGATTATGCCGCGATCCGTATTCTGGACTACCTTGACCATGCAGGCCGCGAATATAAAGACCTGAACCTAAAGGGAGAAAAAGTCGACAATGATCCGTTCAACATGCTCTGGCTGGCAGCCAAAAAAGGTGAAGGTGGCGCTCAGGCGCCTTTTTTTACAGATATGATCTACCTGTTCCGGCAGTTAAATGGCCCAAAAGCACATCCAAAACCCAGTAAAGACACCGTGCTGCAATGGATGACGCGCTATCCATCTGGCCTGGAACCCAACATCATCGCCATCCGAAAAAAAAATAAAGAGCGGATCATTCGTATTCTGGCAGGGAAAATTGCTTCCGGAGAGATCAGGAGTCCGAAGTATTCATTCAAGCCCGGAATTACCTTTGATGAACAACTGAAAAAAGTCAGAGAATGGTGGGATGACCACAGCTTTCACCTTCGCTTTGCCGTCAGGTCGCCCGGGTTTCTGAATGAGCTGCTCGACTATACGCTCGATAAAGACACCATGGAGGTGCTAACCAGGGCCGAAAAGCGGGGAATTCCTTTTTTTATCAACCCGTACTACATAACCCTGCTCAATGTGAATGAGCCGGATTTTGCCAAAGGTGCCGACCTGGCCATCCGCTATTATATCATTTATTCGCGACAGCTGGTGAAGGAATACGGACAAATAGTGGCATGGGAAAAGGAAGACATCGTGGAACGGGGAAAACCCAATGCCGCCGGCTGGATATTGCCCACAAAGCATAATGTGCATCGCCGCTACCCTGAGGTGGCCATCATGATACCCGATACCATGGGACGGGCTTGTGCTGGCTTGTGCGCTTCCTGTCAGCGTATGTATGACTTTCAGCGGGGTAACCTGAACTTCAACCTGGATAAACTTAAACCAACGGAAACCTGGGAGGCTAAGCTGGAGATGATCATGAAGTACTGGGAGAATGACTCCCGCCTGCGAGACATCCTTATTACAGGTGGCGACGCCCTGATGAGTGCCAACCAGTCGCTGAAAAAAATTCTCGATGCAGTCTATCATATGGCCGTCAGGAAAAAGGAACAAAATGCGTTGCGGCCCGATGGAAAAAAATATGCTGAAATTCAACGCGTACGTCTGGGAACCCGCCTGCCTGCCTACCTGCCACAACGCATAACACCAGAGCTGATCGATATTCTGGCCGATTTTAAAGCCAAAGCTGCTGCCATAGGCATCAAACAGTTTGTGATCCAGACACATTTTCAGTCGCCTATGGAGATCACTCCCGAAGCCAGAAAGGGTATATCTCAGCTTCTTGGCGCAGGCTGGACCGTTGCCAACCAGCTGGTGTTTACCGCTGCATCATCTAGAAGGGGCCATACGGCCAAACTACGACAGGTGCTGAACGACATCGGCGTGTTACCCTATTATACCTTTTCGGTAAAAGGATACATGGAAAATTCGTTTAAGTTTGCCACCAATGCTCGTGCAGCACAAGAGCAAATGGAAGAGAAGTATGTCGGGATCATACCCGCAACCTATAAAGAAAGAATCAAAAGCTATCCCATGGAAGCGGAACATCTTGTGGAAAACATCGAAACACTTCGTCGTGAAGCCGGCATCCCATTCCTGGCCACCGACCGCAATGTGCTAAACCTCCCCGGCGTGGGTAAAAGTATGACATACAGGGTAATTGGTATTAGCAGGAGAGGCCGAAGAATTCTTGAGTTCGACCACGACCGCACCAGGAGCCATAGCCCGATTATTGATAAGATGGGTACATTTGTCATCATTGAATCAAAATCTGTGTCAAACTACCTCGATCAGCTGGCCGACATGAATGAAGAGCTAAGAGAATATGACAGCATATGGGGCTATTCGATCGGTGAAACCGAACCCAGAACCTCTATCTATGAATACCCCACATTCGACTTTGAACTCACCCCTGAAGTAACCAACTTCGGAACCGAAGGGGTGCTCTAATCATCCAAAGACCTCCGCCCTGATTCCCAAGGCCTCTACTTTCCGGGCAATCTCCATAAGTTTTTCTGGGGCAATCTTTTCAACATCCTCTATGGGCGTGTCGCGGGCAATCGGATAAATCATCACCGACTGTGGTTGCAGCATGTCTATGTGCTTTAACCAGGCGTCTACTTCAGCATCAGTGGTGTTGTCGAAGGCTGTTCCCCGGTATTTTCCCTTTACAAAAAGTGTTTGTATCACCATCTTGCCTTTGAACCTCTTGAGTTTTTCTATCAGCTCAGGCAAGGTAATGGCAATCCGCGGATTGTTGATGCGCTGAAATGTTTCATCGGTGCCGGCATCAAGCTTGAGAATATTCTGATCGACCTTCATTAGCGCCCTGGTTACCGGCTCTCTGTCGGCAAACGTGGCATTGCTTAACACGGATATGCCTGCCATCGGATAATATTGATTCCTCAGCACAATCGTATCGTTAACAATCTCTTCAAAATCTGGATGTAAGGTCGGCTCACCATTGCCAGCAAAGGTAATATTGGTCAGCATGGCTTTTTTGTCAACCATGGAGGTCAGTTTTTTTTCCAGTTCAGCACAGATGATGTTCTTATCTGGAAAGCCTCTCTTTTCCTGTCCCTGCATCTTATCTCCCACCCCGCTGCACCTTGTTCCGGGCAGCTCTCCGCCCCTTTGCGTGATGAGGTCATCTGCATGCTTCGTCCATCCGCATTCACAATACAAACAATTAAAGGTGCATACCTTTCGGTTCAATGGCAAGAGGTTTACGCCCAGGGATATGCCCAGGCGTCTGCTTTTTATGGGTCCAAATACCACCTGTTCAAATAAAAAACCAGACATGGGGATTATGAATTGAGAATGGTGAATGGTGAATGGTGAATGGTGAATGATGAATGGTGAATGATGAATGGTGAATGGTGAATGGTGAATGGTGAATGGTGAATGATGAATGGTGAATGGTGAATGGTGAATGGTGAATGGTGAATGGTGAATGGTGAATGATGAATGATGAATGATGAATGATGAATGGTGAATGGTGAATTACGACGGATTGTGGGTTGCGTTTGATTTTCTGTAGGGGCGACCCTTGTGGTCGCCCTGTACCAGGGTTACCGGGTTACGGCTTGGGCCCGTTACGGACAGGTCAAGCCCGGCCTATACAGAACAAGTGTTTAACGAGATTCAAGGATCATAGTTATGCAAGGATTTTTTTTGCAAATATAGCGCTCAATTCTCAGCGCTTTGTTGTGGGTTATCAGTTTCAGCATCAGGGTTACCCGTATCCGTATGTGGTGTAAAGAACCGTTTTTGGAATACAAGTAAGATGGCTACCCCGGTGGTAATGGATGAGTCGGCCAGGTTAAACACCGGTCTGAAAAATATAAAATCCTTTCCACCCCAGAAGGGAACCCATGATGGCAGGTCACATTGAATGACCGGGAAATACAGCATGTCTACGACTTTTCCATGAAGGAAGGAAGCATACCCTCCGGTTTCAGGAAATGCCACAGCGACCTGGTTAAAGTAGCTTTCACTGAATATCATCCCATAAAAGGCACTATCAATAATATTGCCCAAGGCTCCGGCCAGGATGAGCGATACACTGGCGATCAGTCCGGTATGGGCATCTTTTTTAACAATTTGAGCGAGGTAGGCGCCAATAAATACCACGGCAACGATCCTGAAAATGCTCAGGATGAGCTTCCCATAGCTGCCGGCAAATTCAATACCGAACGCCATACCAGCATTTTCAGTAAAATGAATGATAAACCAATCGCCGAACACAGGAATGTTTTGACCAAGGGTCATATTGGTTTTGACCAGCACTTTGACTACCTGATCTGCCAGCAGCACTGAAAGGATGATCACCCACGGAATATGTCTTTTTTTCAAAACGTCTGATCTGGCGGTTATTTATTTTGGTTCAGTTTGGCCTCGATGCTAAGGGTTGCATGAGGCACGCTTCTCAAACGTTCCTTGGAGATGAGCTTGCCGGTTACACGGCATATTCCATAGGTTTTGTTTTCTATACGGATAAGGGCATTTTCCAGATCGCGTATAAACTTTTGCTGCCTGGCAGCTAATTGGCCGTTTTCTTCTTTTGATAAGACTTGTGAGCCTTCTTCCAATATCTTGAAAGAGGGAGAGGTATCGTTGGTATCGTTAGCGTTTTGGGTGGTATACGCTTCAGTTAACAATTTCAAGCCTTCCCTGGCTTCCTCCAGCTTTTTTTGGATGATACCTTTGAACTCCTGGAGCTCTTCATCCGCAAACCTTGTTTTTTCACGTTTGGCTTCCATACTCAGGGGGGGTTTATTATTTAGTTATTATTCACTCTGTATATCAGGATATTTGTATCAATATTGTCAGTCAGGTTAATGGTCACCATTTTTTTATCCTGAATAGTATCTTCATAATTTAGTTTTGATGCCAGGGTTTCTGAACAAATATAATCATAATTGTTTAGAATGGCTTCTGTAATTTCATCATGTTGCTGCACAAATATCTCAATTTTATCTGTCACTTCCAGCCCGGTCTCTTTTCTCAGGTTTTGTATCCTGTTAATCAGTTCTCTGGCAATTCCTTCATTGATCAATTCCTGTGATAAGTTTACGTCGAGAGCCACCGTTAAGGCCCCGTCATTGGCCACAAGCCACCCGGGGATATCTTCCGACATGATTTCCACATCGCTAACAAGCAACTCGATCTCCTGTCCGTCAATATTGAGTATTCTGTGTCCTTTTGATTCGATATCAGCAATATCATCCTGTTCAAAACCTTGCAGGGCGATGGCAATTTTTTTCATCATCTTGCCATATTTCGGCCCCAAAGTTTTGAAGTTGGGTTTGACTTTTTTCACCAGGACACCTGCCTGGTCATCTACGTATTCGAGCTCTTTCACGTTTACTTCCGACAATATGAGTTGTTCAACACCCATAAGCTGACTCCGGAAACGATCATTGAGAACGGGCACCATGATCTTCTGCAGAGGCTGTCTGACGCGGATATTCACCTTTTTTCTGAGGGCAAGAACCATTGATGATATCTTTTGAGCCAGCTGCATGCGTTCTTCCAGTTGCTGATCAATCATGGATGTATCTGCAACAGGGAAATCAGTCAGGTGAACTGATCCGGCCTGTTGTCTGTTTGTTGCCGAATTAAGGTCGATATACAGGCGTTCACTGAAAAACGGAGCTATGGGTGCCGAGAGCATAGCAAGGGCTTCCAGGCATCTGTAAAGGGTCTGATAGGCTGAAATCTTGTCTTCACTGTAATCTCCTTTCCAGAACCTGCGTCTGCACAGGCGCACATACCAATTGCTCAAATGTTCATCAACAAATGTTTGAATGAGTCGTCCAGCGCGGGTTGGTTCAAAGTTCAGATAGCTTTCGTCAACTTTATTGATCAGGGTATTCAGCTCTGACAGTATCCAGCGGTCAATTTCCGGTCTTTTCTGAATCGGCACCTCTTCTTCGACATAGCTAAAACCATCGATGTTGGCATACAGGGCAAAGAATGCGTAGGTGTTATACAGTGTTCCAAAAAACTTACGCTGCACTTCAGCTACCCCTTCAATATCAAACTTCAGATTGTCCCAGGGCTGTGCATTGGTTATCATATACCATCTAGTAGCATCAGGGCCGTATGTTTCTATGGTTGCAAACGGGTCGACAGCATTTCCAAGGCGTTTTGACATTTTATTGCCCTTTTTATCGAGCACCAGTCCGTTGGAAACCACGGTTTTAAATGCTACAGAGTCGAAGAGCATGGTAGCGATGGCATGCAGGGTAAAAAACCATCCGCGGGTCTGGTCAACCCCTTCCGCGATAAAGTCGGCGGGAAAATTGGCTTCAAAAAGTTCTTTATTTTCAAACGGATAATGAACCTGGGCATAGGGCATGGCGCCACTGTCGAACCAGACATCGATAAGGTCTGTTTCACGGATCATTTTCCTTCCTGAAGGGGATACCAGTATGATCTCATCGACAGCCGGGCGGTGCATATCAAACAGGGAATAATTCCTGTCAGACATGTCGTCGGGATCAAAGCCGGCAAGTGGATTGGTGTTCATAAAACCCGCTTCAACGGCTTTTTCGATCTCTGCTTTGAGCTCTGTCAGTGATCCGATGCACAGTTTTTCTTCCTGGTCTTCGGTAGCCCATATCGGTAAAGGCACGCCCCAATACCTTGAGCGGCTCAGGTTCCAGTCCTGAAGGTTTTCCAGCCAGTTTCCAAAACGACCTGTTCCTGTACTTTCAGGCTTCCACTGTATGGATTGATTCAGTGCGATCATTTTGTCTTTCATGGCGGTAGACCTCACAAACCAGCTATCCAGCGGATAATACAATATGGGTTTGTCGGTACGCCAGCAATGGGGGTATGAGTGTTCGTATTTTTCTGCTTTGAAGGCCAGGTTACTGGTTTTCAGTTTTATGATGATGTCTACATCTACAGGCCTCTCTTCGGCTGGTTCACCATCGGGGATGTAGTCAGGTTTTACATAGCGTCTGGCAAACTCGCCCATCTCTTCCACAAACTTTCCCTGCTTGTCGACCATAGTGAGCGACCCCAGTTTGTATTGCTGGTTCACCCTGAAGTCGTCGGCACCAAAGCTTGGCGCTATATGTACAATGCCGGTACCGTCTTCTGTGGTAACAAAATCGCCCAGCACCACCCTAAACGGGTCGCCGTTATCGGGCTGAGCATAGGGAAGCAGCTGTTCGTAGCGAAGGTTTTCAAACTGCTCTCCTTTATAATCTCCCGTTATGTGATAAGGAATGTGCTTATCACCCGGCGTATAATCTTCGAATGACAATTCGGCATGTTGGGGGTTGAAGAAGCTGTTCATCAATTCTCTGGCTAAAACAACTTCAATCGGTTTGTATGTATATTGGTTAAAGGTTTTTACCTTCACATAGTCAATGTTTTTTCCCATGGCCAGGCCGGTATTGCTGGGCAAGGTCCATGGAGTTGTGGTCCAGGCCAGTATGAAGACCTCTTCGCTGTCAGGTTCAAAGAGAAAAGATGAGGCTTCATCTTTTACCAGCCTGAATTGTGCCGTAACGGAGTGATCTTTTACATTGCGGTAACACCCGGGCTGATTTAATTCGTGTGTGCTAAGTCCCGTTCCTGCTGCCGGAGAGTATGGTTGAATAGAGTATCCCTTGTATAGCAGGCCTTTTTCATACATTTCCGACAACAGGTACCATACGGTTTCAATATATTTGTTGTCGAAGGTAATATACGGATTATCAAGGTCTACCCAGTATCCCATCTTAACGGTAAGGTCATCCCAGGTATCTTTATACTTCATTACATCCTTTCGGCAAGCCTGGTTATATGCTTCAATAGAGATGCTTTTCCCTATGTCTTCCTTTGTGATGCCAAGCATGGTTTCCACGCCAATTTCGACAGGAAGGCCATGAGTATCCCATCCGGCTTTTCGATGTACCAGAAAGCCTTTTTGTGTTCGGTACCGGCAAAAAATGTCTTTTATGGCTCTGGCCATAACGTGGTGAATGCCGGGCAAGCCATTGGCCGAAGGCGGGCCTTCATAAAATACCCATGGAGTGTGCCCCTTCCTGTTTTCCAGGCTTTTCATAAATACCTGGTTCTCTTCCCAAAACCTGCTTATCTCCTTGCCAATAAGAGATAAGTCCAACTTCTTGTATTCAGCGTATTTCGACATTCCTTGATCGTTTGTTATGCCCTGCCTGCCTGCCTGCTCTTTAAAATTTTGGGACAGGTTTGTAATTCAGGGAAATATGTAGTTTTTAAAAGCGCAAAAGTAACTATTTTTTGCGAATTATAATGCCTCAAAATGATTGGGCTTATCATCGGAAGGATGGTGCAAAACGTAAGATGGCTAACATGACACTAATTAGTGTCTGTCCATAATGTCCGATATCTGCGTTATGCTCGTCCGAAAATTGCTCATCCCGAGTTGTCGGGACTCCGCATTTTCGGACTTCGCATGCCTTGATCTCGAACATTCTGACCCAGACACTTGACTTTATTGACGGGCTCTAATTAGCTGCGGGCAATCTGAAGGAAAAAACAGACCCCTGGCCTTCGGTAGAATGAAATGACACATTTCCCCCATGATTTTCTATGATGGCTTTTACCATCGACAGGCCCATTCCCATTCCACTGGTTTTTGTGGTAAAGTTCGGACTAAATATATTTTTCTTCAATGAATCAGGTATGCCATGTCCATAATCTTTGATATCTATTCTGTAATAGTTCACCTCCGAAGCACAATGAATGTCGATGATGGCTTCATCATGTTTGGGATATGCCTGTATTCCGTTGTTTAACAAGTTATTAATGACTCGTATCAATTGATTTCTGTCGGCATGTACCCACATATTTTCTGGTTCGTCTGGCAAATCAAGAATTATGGTTACGTTTTCAGAGTCATTAAACAAGTTCAGCACCTCGGGCAAGAAATCGCGGAGGTTCATTTTTTTTGTATTGCTGGGCGGCATTTGGGCAAAATCAGAAAACGCACCTGCAATTAAAGAAAGGTTGTCGATCTGTTCAATCATGGTTTTGGTAAACCGTTCCAGGCGCTCATCCCAATCCGGTAAATTTTCTCTCCATGCCTTTTCCAGGTATTGAATATTCAGGCGCATGGGTGTTAATGGATTCTTGATTTCATGGGCTACCTGTCTGGCCATCTCCCGCCAGGCTGATTCACGTTCGCTGCGAGCAAGCAGCTCTGCACTGGCACCCAGCTCATCGATCATGCGGTTATATTCGCTGATCAGGCTCCCAATCTCATCGTTACGGTGCCATGCGATCTTCTGATTGGCCCTTCCGAGCTGAACCCTTGACAAGCTTTCCTTTATAAACTCTAATGGCTTGGTTACAAAATTCGAAATAAACAGTGCAACCAATATGGCCACTACAAGCAACAGCAAATAGATATTAATAAAAGCCACCATGAAAAATGATATCTCATTGCGCAGTTCGCCCTGCTTGGCGAAGTAAGGAAGGTTTATATACCCCAGCAATTCCTGGTAGCGGTTACGTAGCAACAAGTAGGCCGACAGGTATTCAAGTTTCCCAATATGTTCATTATGAACAAATTGATTTACTTGTTGCTCACTTAGAGTCACATAAGCCCAGGGGTTCATTTTTGTACTTATCAGGCCTTCTTCAAACACTTTCGGCCGACTTGACGCCAGCAGCTTCCCATCAATATCATATAAGTTGATGTCGGTAAAAAAGGTGTTTGACTGTCGTAACAACAAATCAGAAAGGTAGTGCGACAAGGATTCATCAAGATGTTCCACACCATCAATATCAAGGGTTAACTCTGTTTCAACCAATACACTATGTGCTTTCTCATTCAGAAATGCCATATTTTTATTCTGAGAAATACTGAGTATGAACCATATTGAAGCGCCGCCAATGGCCAACACAGACACGATCACTATGGTGATCATCGACACCTGTACCCGCCTTTTAAAATTAAGCCTGAACACCTCTGCCAGGGGTTTGCGGCTGGTGAACATATAGAATATCACTATCAGCACAAAAAACAAGATAAAGAGGTAGGAAAAAGGGGCAATTTTTTCCAGAAAAGTTTCTTGTGGACGGCTAACGATAATTTGTGTGGAGTCGTCTTTTTTGTATAGAATGTGCCGGTAACCATCAAAGCTAAATTCGGCAAACGTTTCTTCACAATGGTCATATATGGTGGTATCGATGCTGTAGTTGTACGGGCCGTATTTATTGACCAGCAACCCATCTTTGTACAAGGCATAGGAGTAGTTTATCACCTCCCTGTTGATGTCTATCTTATCATCTATAAGGAGCTCAGGAAAGCCCATGTCGCGGGCGAGGTATTTGGAGTCGAACTCAAGAAAGACATAGTATTCTGTCATGGCACCATCTGCATCTCCCATGTAAATCGGAATTTTGGAAATATAGCTGTTTCTGCCGGTATTGTTATCAAGATATAGCAACTTGTCGCTGATGGTGGGTTTGCCAAAGCCTTGCATGTATTCATCAAAATATTCTTCACAGTCAACCAACACATTGGATGGCTTGATCAATAACATTTCATTGGGATGGCAAATGGTGATCTGAAAGTCATATTTGACCCAGAAATCATAGAAGTAATGGTGGAGTAAATAGCGGTACACGGCACCTTCATTATAGGGGTCTGTCCTTACCAGGTTTCTTAGCTGGTGGTCGTTAAACAAAGTTTCTTCTATCTCCATAAAGAGAAATTCCGCAACGGGATCTTGCTCTGAGGCCAGTTGCAGGGCGAATGTTTTTCTTCTTTCAACATCTTTATCCCGGTTAAACTGATATAATGCCAGGCTTGCAATAAGACTGAATAAAAACAATGATACCAACAAGGAGGTAAATCCGGCCTGTGACGAAGTGCTTTTTCTCTCCATGGAAAAAACAATGATGGCCGTCATAAATAATAACCACTCCAGATGAGCCATTCCCTTGTACAACCAGTGCGCTCCGGCCATCATTAAAAGCATGGCAATATACAACCACCATACATGTGATTGCTTCCGCATCACATTCAGGGCCACACGAAACAATACCACACTAAGAAAGTAAAATGAGAAAAAGATACATCCTATAATGAGAAAACCTACCAGGCTGAATATATCAATATTAAAGATGAAATTGATATCCAGGTTAAGCTGGGAGTTAATCACCATGCCTTCTATTAATCGTACAGCCAGGTTACAAAACAGGTATATCATGACAAATATAACTACCCCCACGCCTAGCCTGGCGGCAGGACTTTCCAGGGCTTTAAAGGAGAACTGCCTTAGGTGAGCAAACAGAAAGAATGATATAATGCTAAATACCAACACATTAAAAAACAGATCTCCCAGTGAGGGCAATATGTTTGATGCAGCATATAATGCCGGACTAAATAGCTTCCCCTGGTAAAAAGCCGAAGGAAAAGACATGTAAAATGAACCGATACGTATCGCTATAATGGAGGCTATAAAGCCGATGATTGACAGGCTTTTATTACCGCTGTAAAACATGTTGGAAAAATACCTGAAAGAGGCAAATACATATAGGATAAAACCAGCTATGGCCAACAGCACAGTCAGATGAAAAACGATGGCATTGGTTTTGTAAAGACCTGATTCTCTTTGCAGAATAGCAGAAAATGCGTAATCACCATCACTGTTCGATATGCTTCTTCCCTCCTCTTGTTTATCAGATATAAATACCCAGTTGGGATCAATACAAAACTGGTTATTAAATCTGTTTACCAGAAATCTGTTCTGGTACCTGAAGCCATATTTTATAACAGTAACAGCTAAATAGCGGTCGTTTTCATCAACGATTTGCCTGAAGTAATACCACCCATTTTTCAGACGTGCAATACCATGTCCGGAATCAGGTATTTCATCCAACGTAATAGGAATGGCATTATTTGTCCAGAAAACAAACCGGTCATTATCAATATGGTAGAAGGAAATTTCTTTCTTGCCATATTCATGTTGTAGTTGTTTGATCAAGTCTCTGTCAGACATACCTTCCACTTTAGGTTCCTGGTAAATGTCTATAAAACTGAGAAGTGCGGCATTCAGATCCTTATCGAGTGTAGTGAAAGATTCCTGAAACACAGCTATCTCTCGTTCAACATCAACTTGTGTCCATTTAAAACCGCTGAAAAATTCCGACAATGCCAATGTCAGTACCGACATCATAAAAAGTCTGAGAAAAAAGCGCTGTCTTAAAGTATTCATTCCTGAGGTTCTTTACTTTCAAGGCTAATTTACGAATAAAAAGCTGTTGGTTTGTTGATTTGTTGATCTGTTGTAGGGATAGGACTTGACCTGGCCCTCTGCGATTAATCAGGTAATCCGCGCTCTGTAGGGGATCTCTCACTACGCTATCGCTCCGTTCGAGATGACAGGGTGCTATGCAACCCACAACCTGGCCCTCCGCGTTTCTCTGCGAATAACACCGCGCCCTCTGCGGTTAATCAGGTAATCCGGTAACCCGTTACAGCATCAAAATCCACGCCAATTCTAAGAAATGTTGATGGAATTGCCGGCCTTAGACCGTCTTTTGACATATAAAAATCTGGCTTGAGGCTGGTTGTCGACCTGTTGCTGCGGCCAGATTGGATAACAGTCCGACAGTAAACGCCCTGAGATATCCAATTGGTTTGGGCAGCCTTTTTCTGTAAGACTCTGATAAGATGGATATATAGAAGCTATCGAAAGGCAGGTTATTTATTTTTTTTACAGTAAATCCGGATAGTTCAACTGCGGTTTTAAAACTTTTATTGTCAAAATGAAACAGGTGTCGGGGGAGGTCATACGCGGCCCAGTGATGTTTGTAATAAGCTGCATCCAGACTTTGATACATAGGAAGTGCAACGATGAGGTATCCATCATTGGTCAATAACTGACGACAACGGTTCAATTGTTCTTTGAAATCGTGCATATGTTCAAGCACATGCCATAAGGTGATACACGAAAACAGGTTAGCTTCTACCTGAGGTGTTTCTTTTTTATTGAACCCGATTGGGACGTTAAAACCTTTATCTTCTTCACTATCAGAATCTTCATCCAATATATCTGGTTCGGAGTATCGGTCGGAAAATACTGAATAAATATCGTTAACTACCTGTATTCCTTTTGATTGTGTATATTTACGCGGCGTTTCTGCCGGTTCAACTCCCTGTACATGATATCCTTCATGCCTCATTGCTTCCAGAAAAGCACCGGTACCACATCCAACATCAAGCAGCCGGCTGCCTTGTGGTATCAGAGACCTGATCAGCCTGCTTTTCCTTCGCATCATGACCTTCCTGATATACAGATATAGCTTATCTATCATTGATGCGGGCTTATCCTGATGTGAAATATACTCGTCAGACTGGTAATAATCGCTGATATTCAGTATGTTAGGTCTTGGATTTGTATACAGGAACCCACAATTCCGGCATTGTTCCACGTGAAACAATTTATGCGACACCAATTCATCACGGCAGCTAAGAAATGGGTTTGCTCCCTTGCTGTTGTTGCATAACGGGCATTGTGTTAATTTCTCATTCATCGGAGGGGGGGAATTGTTGATTTGTTGATTTGTCTAAATGGTCTGAAAGTCTGAAAGTCTGAAGGTCGGTTGAAGGTTGATCTGTTGATTTGTTGATCTGTTGATTTGTTTGGGGTCTAAGGTTGATCCGTTGATCTGTAGGGACAGGGCTTGATCTGTCAAACATGTCGTAAGACATTTCTTTGCGTCTTCATATTCCTCTGCGCTCCTCTGCGAATCACTCTGCGTTTCTTCGCGGTTAATCAGGAAATCCCCGGTCTGTGGTTAACCGGGAAATCCTCGGTCTGTAGGGTATCTCTCACTGCGCTATCGCTCCGTGGTTAACCGGGTAATCCTCGGTCTGTAGGGTATCTCTCACTGCGCTATCGCTCCGTTCGAGATGACAGGGTGGATAACCCACAACTCGCAACCCGCAACCCATCGTAATTCTCCATTCACCATTATCAATTCTCAATTCAAAAAGTTACCGTCCTAATTTGACCAGCAAAACAGATATATCTGCAGGCGTAATACCACTAATTCTGGAAGCCTGTCCAATGCTTATAGGTTTCACTGCCTGGAGTTTTTCCCGGGCTTCGTGGCTAAGGGCATGTAATGACAAATAATCGATGCTTTCATGTAACGGAATATTTTCCAGCCTGTTTAATTTTTCTGCATTCTCGCGTTCCTTTTCCAGATATCCGGCATATTTTAATAGTATCTCTGTCGATTCAATACATTCTTCAAACATTTCCTCCCCACTATAAGCATGTACGAAACGTGCCAGATTTGCATCATTGGCGATTAATCCCTTTAATGATACCTGAGGACGAAGCAGCAATCTTTCAAGTTTCGTTTTCTGTAAAATACCTGCTGTATTTCCGCCTTGCAAATAGTGATTGATCGTTTGAGGTTCAACATTGGTAACCGCCAGGTAATGTTGTATATCAGAAATAATGTCCATTTTCCGCTCAAGGCGCATCATCCGTTCTTTGTCAGCCAAACCCAATTCATAGGCTATTGGCGTTAATCGCGTATCTGCATTATCCTGACGCAGCAATATTCTGAATTCAGCCCTGCTGGTAAACATTCTATATGGTTCATTGGTACCTTTCGTAACCAAATCATCTATTAAAACACCAATATATGCTTCATGCCGCTTCAATACAAAAGGTTCCTGATCATTTATAGTACGGTGTGCATTGATTCCGGCCATTAAGCCCTGACCGGCAGCTTCTTCGTACCCCGTTGTGCCATTTACCTGGCCTGCAAGAAACAGATGTTTTATATGTCGTGATTCTAACGACATAGTCAATTGTACCGGAGGAAAATAATCATATTCAATGGCATATCCGGGCTTCATGATACGTGCATGCTCAAAGCCGGGTACCTCCTTCAATGCCCTATATTGAACACCTTCAGGAAGGCTCGACGAGAAACCATTTACATAAAATTCATTGCTGCTCCACCCCTCTGGCTCAATAAAAAGCTGGTGTCGCTCCCTTTCTGAAAAACGATCTATCTTGTCTTCAATAGACGGACAATACCGAGGTCCGCTTCCCTGAATTCGTCCGGTAAACATCGGCGACTCTTCAAAACCTTCCCTGAGAATATCATGAACCTTTTGGTTGGTATAGGTAAGGTAACAACTCCTCTGGTGCTTTAAAACCGGGGTGTTCATAAAAGAAAACCGACCAGGTTGTTCATCGCCTTTTTGTTCCGTCATTTTTGTGAAATCGATAGATCTCCCATCAACACGCACAGGTGTACCGGTTTTTAAGCGCTTGCTTTCTATCCCATATTCCAAAAGATCAGCCGTTAATCCGAAAGCAGGGGCCTCTCCCAGCCGGCCTCCTGTAAAAGATTTTGACCCTATATGGATTTTCCCGTTAAGGAACGTTCCACTGGTAACGATAACAGCCTTTGAATAAATCTCTATTCCATAACCCGTTTTAATACCAATAATATTTCCTGACTTAACAATAATACCGGTAACAGCATCCTGCCAAAAATGTACATTGGGAATGTTCTCCAGCTCCTGGCGCCATTTGGCAGCAAACAGGCTTCTGTCACTCTGTGCACGTGGACTCCACATAGCCGGACCTTTGCTTCTGTTTAGCATACGAAACTGTATCATGGTATGATCAGTAACGATGCCAGATAAACCGCCCAAAGCATCTATTTCTCTGATTATCTGTCCTTTAGCAATCCCACCCATGGCCGGATTACAAGACATCTGTGCAATGGTACCAAGATTCATGGTCACAAGCAACACCTTTGATCCAAGGCGGGCAGCGGCAGCGGCAGCCTCACATCCGGCATGACCGCCCCCAACCACAATTATATCGTAGTTATCAAACATACGTACTTATCTATATATCAGGGGAGCAAAGATAGGTAATAATTTTCTTTTTCTCGCATCTGTTCTCGCCCAACCTGGTCATGGTCGGTATAGCCAAGCAAGTGAAGTATACCGTGAACCATGACCCTGAATAATTCTTCATGAAATAAAATTCCCAAATCAACAGCATTATCCTGAACTCGTTCTACACTTATAAAGATATCACCACTGATATCCCCCATCTCTTCACCATAATCAAATGTAATTACATCTGTCAGGGTATCATGTTGAAGGAATTTCCTGTTTAAAGATAACAAGTATTCATCATCGCAGTAGATAAAAGACAGCTGTCCGGGTATACCACCTTCCTCTTTGATAACACCTGTAAGCCATGAATCAGTGACGGACGTATCAAACGCATCAAAACTAGATATAAGATACTGATATTCAATGTTATTAAACAATTATCCTATACTTTACTGGTTTGATGGATCTGGTTATAATACTGTTCCAAGGCCTTGTTTCTTTCCAATGCCAGATGCTGGTTTATACTTACGATATTAAACAATATGGTAAGCGTTCCTTTTTCTGCATCTATCTCCAGGTCATCACAAAGCATATTGACTATCCGCAATTGTTGACCAGCATCTTCAGTATTGTTTTCTGATGACATAATATCTTTCTGCAGCATTCTTCCTAAGTCAATAATCAGTTCGCCAACATAAAACTTAAACATGAGACCTTTATGCGAAGAAGAAAAATCAATGCGCAAGCTATCAGGCTTTCCGTGTTTTTGCATGGTAACAGCCCTAAATAATTCCTCTACAGAAAAAAGGATAATTCCAAAATATGAATTAAAAATGTGATAGTCATCACAAATTTTTTCAATAAAGTCTTCTATTTCATGGATCTGGTTTACAGAAGAAAGAATACGAATGGAGCGTTTATTTTTTATCATAGGTTATTCCTGCACGTTAAGAAAATAATTTTCCACCATATGCCTGTAAAACGGTTTCAAACCAGGAGGTAAGCTCCTTAGCATCTCAACTTCACGGTTTCTTAATCTATTATACTCAAAAAAGCCCTCAGGGTTACTAATTTCGTAATTTATTGCGGTATTGCCAACGCGTCTTTCTTCCATTTCCCTTTGTAGCTCTGCACGTTCGTGTTCCAATAACCTGGTTAATATTTGTTCCTGCCTCAACATGGTTTGTCTGCTGATCTGTTTTCTCACAATATCAAGTTCTGTAGCCTCCATCGCTCTTTGCAAATCTGATAATTCTTCACCGTCACCAACGCCTTCTTCTTTCAACTTATCACCCATCCTGCTCAATTCTCTTCGTATGGCCTCTTGTTCGGCAGCCATACGGGCCATTGCCTCGCTTGTACTCATAGGCTGTTGTCCACCCTCGCCCTGCATAGGTTGATGTCCTTGTTGCATCTGTTGTAGCATCTCATTCAGTTGTTCCTGCATTTGTCGCATATTCTGAAAAGAGGGCTCTCCCTGTCCAGGTTGTGGTTTTCCCTCCCCTCCTGCACCAGCCATCTGCATTTGCATTTGCATATTCTGCAAACTTTCATTCAACAATAAAGCCAGGTTATTGATATGTGTCATTACAAACTGTTGTCTGGAAGAAGCCTGTGCACGTTGTCTTTCTATCAGCTGATATATGCCTTGTTCCAAATTCATGTTTATTTCACGTATTTCACGCGTAACAAACGAAGCAATTTGAATTTGTCTCTTGCTTAATGCCACAAGAGAATCCTCAATCATCTGCAGGTCATTTCTGAGTGCTCGTTGTTCCTGAATAAACTCAACATATCTTGGGTCATTCACATTTACCGTCCTGATCTCCAATAAAAGATCTTCCTGTGAAAAGCTGGTTTTAAGCAAATTTTCTAGTATCTCCCTTAACACACGTGAATCTTCCGCCAGTTGTTCCATAAACATGTCTGACTGCATGCTATCTAATCGTTCACCAAGCTCCTGCATCTTTTGCATGGCATTATCCTGGGATGATTTGGATTGCGAAGGCTGGTTATTTTTTAATTCATCAGCGGCCTGTTGCATATCCTCTTTCAACGATTCCTCCAGGTCGCTCGTATCATCAACATTCATAGGGCGCATAAGGTCTTCATTCTTTTCCCTGAATTCATCCAAAAGATTCTGAAGGTTTTCAAACTCCTTATTAATTTCCTCTTGCCGTTCACTTAAAGCCTCTGTGTTGTTAACATCTTCCGTTTCTTCCGATAAGGCAGCTTGTTCTTCCTTAATTTCCTGCAGAAGGTCAATGCTTTCCTGAAGCATTTTTTCCATTTCAAGTTGTTTAAAAAGCTCCAGAGCCCTATCCATCTGGCTTTCCAAATCCTGAAACTCAAATTCCATCCTGCTGAGCATGTCATAGATCTGGTTCCTGTCTAATTCATCTAGTTGTTCCCTGATTTTTTCGAACAGCTCTTTTAGCTCTTCTGATAAAATGTCATCAAAAATTCGTTGTAATTCCTCCTGTTTTTCCTTTATTCTTTCATTTGTTTCCTTAAACTGTTCTGATTGTACCTCACTATCCCGCTTAAAGTCGGATAGTTTGTCAATGTTTTCTTCGATTTCCTTCTGTTTATCAAGAAGTTGCCTTACTGATTCTTGTTGTTCCCAAGTAAGTCTGTCTGAGTCAATCATCTGTCTTCTCAGTGACTCAATTTCATCTCTAGCTTCACGCACCTCCCCCATCCCACTACTCAACTCTTCTTTGATAATCTCTTCATTTTCCCGGTCTTTTGCCAATAGCTCTTCCCTGGTAGGAACATAATAATTAAATAGCTGAGTTCTACTTGATTTGGGGCCATTTATCGCATCATTATCCCAAACCCTGAAAAAATATTGCATCGTTTCGCCGGGACCAACCGTCATAGTTCTGATATCAAAATGATAGTAAAATGTCTGGTTATTCAAATAGGGGTCTATCTCAATTAGTTTACTGTTATAATCATTTTCTATTGTGGCTTCCCTGTTATCCTTACTTACAGTATAAACAAATTCCAGGCGGTCAAAGCCATAATCATCTTGTATGATGCCACGGTGAAACATATGTGCCTTCAAAATAGAATCTTGTACTCCTTCCACTTGAATATGAGGCAGTTGGTCAGGCCTTACCTGCACATAATAGGATAGTGAATCTCCTTTTCCAACCTCCTGGTTAAACGCCAGCAATTCATATTCGAACGACTCATTTGCCTCTAATACCACTTCATAAGTACTGTTATCAATCTTAGTAACCTGTACATTCTCTTCTGACCGGATAAAATCAATTTCTCCACTACCCTGGGTGATGATGTTCCATCGCAATACACTTCCTTCAGCGACCTGCACATCACCCATGTTCAAATACTGATCATCGGGCAGCCTGGTATAGTCTGGATAATCTATATGAAGTGAAAAATGACTTATAGAAGGCTTTTGTACTACATCGACATTAAAGGGTCCAAACCTGAAACCTTCTGAAAGTATGTAAAAGCTAAATGTTTCCTGAAGGTTGCGCACTGTATAGGAAAACTGTCTGCCGCCCATGCTTTCCATCCTATATCGATTATTATTCATCAGTATTTCCGCATTTGCGGGTATAACTTCGCCATCAGCGCGAACAATGATCTCAAGATTTTGATTTCTGAATCCTAACCCATCATTTTCCATCCTAAAATAAAAGGGAAGAGGCTTCTCGAAAACATGGTCATATTTTATGATTCTGTTTACAGGGTCTATCAGAAAGGTAGGTTGTAAAAAAATGAAACCCGCAATAACCAGTAGCGGAACAATAAAAAACGGAACATACCTAAGGTTGCCTCTCAGGTTTATAGCATGATTAAACGGTAAAATATTTGCAACCCTGGCCTTTTGATCAATACCAGCAAGTAATAAATCAGTACTTCCGGAATGTTTTTCAAGTAACTCATGCAACTCTAATGTATTGGTAATTTGATCGTTTAATTCGCCTTTAAAGTACAATCCAAGTATTCTTGCTGCCTCTTTCGGATGAATTTTTCGTCCGATCCGCAGCAATCCTAAAAATGGCAACAACACATACCAAATAAACACATACGCATTAAAAGCTATAAACCCATAGAACAGAATTAACCGTACTGTCGTATTAAAATACCTTACATATTCAAGTAAAGAGATACTCAAGAGGACAATCAAAAAGCCAGCACCAAACAGCAGACTACCTTTAATAAGCTGATTCAGGTAATAGCGTCTGATAAATTTATCGATTTTATCCAGTAAAATTTCGTAGTTTGCAGACATTGATCACAAGAATTAATCTATTTTCCGAAGCAATAAAATTACAAAAAAGCACGCATTTAAAAAAACCGTAATTTTTTATACGTATATTGACAAATTAATCAAAATTTTTATTCTTTTTCTGTAAAAAACCATAAATTGCAGTCACGATATAACCAGTATTACTGATCAAAAGCAGGCAAAAAAATATATTTTACGGATATTCTCTTATTTCCTGCAGGTATGTTGATTGCGCTCAGCATAGGGTTCGCTGATGAACCAGGAAGTTAACCAACAAAAAAATAAATTATGACCAAAAATAAAGCACAAATTAAAGCCCGGTTAAAAGAACGCATATCTGAGGTATTTATTTCAGATCCTCGTAGCGTATATAATTACAAGCAAGTAGCAAAATCATTGGGAGAAGACGGGCAAACACACAGAAAATTTGTCTCCGGATTATTATATCAGTTAGCAAAAGAAGGCGTATTGCTGGAGGTGAACAAGGGAAAGTTCAAAACAAGTCCGAAGTATATTGAAAAGGGTAAAAAAATGGCACAGGTAGTTACAGGTCGCGTAGATATGAAGCAAACAGGAAAAGCATATATCATTACCGATGAGTTGTTGGAAGATATCCGTATTTCTGCCAATAATACCGGTCATGCATTACATAATGACCTGGTAAAGGTTCGGCTTTTCCCAAAAAGAAAAGATAAAAAGCTTGAAGGAGAGATCATTGAAATCATTGAGAGGGCTAAAACTACCTATGTAGGTACGGTTCAATTAAGTAAGAACTTTGCATTTCTTGTAGCTGACAGCAAAAGCATGCCTGTTGACATTTTTATTCCCATGGAACATATTAAGGGAGCTACTGATGGTGATAAGGCCATTGCAAACATTACTGAATGGTTGCCGCAAAGCAAGAATCCACATGGAAAGATCATACAAGTACTTGGTCGCCCGGGCGATAATGAGGTAGAAATGCATGCCATCCTGGCTGAACATGGTTTGCCTGCGGTGTTTCCGAAAGCGGTAGAAAACGAAGCCGATTCTATACCCATCGAAATATCAGAGGAAGAGATATCGAAAAGAGAGGATTTCAGAGATGTCACTACGTTTACCATCGACCCATATGACGCTAAAGATTTTGATGATGCCTTGTCACTGCAACAAACAGGAAATAACGAATGGCAGGTAGGAGTACATATAGCAGATGTGACACATTACGTAAGGCCCGGATCATTAATTGAACAAGAGGCCATACAAAGAGCTACTTCCATATATCTGGTAGACAGAACCATTCCTATGTTGCCGGAAATTCTATCCAATAATGTTTGCTCATTACGTCCTGATGAAGAAAAGCTCACCTTTTCCGCTGTATTCACCATCAATGATAAGGCCAAAGTATCAAAAACATGGATAGGAAAAACCATTATAAAATCTGACAGGCGTTTTACCTATGAAGAGGTTCAGGAAGTCATTGAAAAAGGGGAAGGGGATTACCACACAGAAATACAAATCTTCAATAATCTGGCACAACAGCTCAGGCAACGCAGGATGAAAGCCGGAGCTATTGATTTTGAGCGGCAGGAGGTAAAGTTTAAACTTGATGAACAGGGTAAGCCTGTGGGTGTATACCTCAAAGAACAAAAGGAAGCACACAAATTAATAGAAGAATTTATGCTGCTTGCCAACAAGGCTGTGGCAGAAAAAATTGGCAAACCCAGCGGAAAGAAACAAGTCAAGCCATTTGTTTACCGAATTCATGACCATCCCAATCTTGAAAAATTGTCTATATTGGCTGAGTTTGTATCCAAATTCGGGTATAAAATCAAGACAGATACCAGAAAGAATATTGCTGAATCTTTTAACCGTATGTTGCATGATTCTCAGGGAAAAGGTGAAGAGAATCTGATTGAGACGCTCACCCTGCGGTCTATGGCAAAAGCCGCCTATTCCACAAACAATATTGGTCATTACGGCCTGGCTTTCGACTATTATACCCACTTTACGTCACCCATCAGAAGATATCCCGATATGATGGTACATCGCTTGTTGCATAAGTATGAGATGGGGTCACCCGCTGTGAACCAGGATGACTATGAATCCATGTGTAAACATGCCTCTGCCATGGAAGTAAAAGCCCAGGAAGCTGAACGCGATTCCATAAAATACAAACAGGTAGAGTTTATGTCTGATAAATTAGGGATGGAATTTGATGGCCTTATATCTGGCGTTAGTAAATGGGGCATTTATGTAGAAATCAAAGAAAATAAAATTGAAGGCATGGTCAGGTTGGCCGACCTTGAAGATGACTATTACTTTCTGGATGAAGAAAATCATCAGGTAATTGGCAACAACAAGCGCAAGCACTATAAGCTCGGAGCACCTATACGTGTTACAATAAAACGTGCCAATCTGTTAAAGAAAGAACTAGACTTTGAAATAGTATGATCCCCCCTCTTAATGGCACGCCTGTCATCTCGAACCCCCGCGAAACGCAGTGAAGCGGGGTGAGAGATACCCTACACTTTCAGGAATACGCACGCTCATAACAGAAGCGACAGCGCAGTGAGAGATACCCTACACTTTCAAGACTACGTTAGCGTGAAATCACCGCGAAGCAAATGGTGGTGATTTCATATCAATAGAATCTTATATCAGATTAAGTCTGCCATACAGCTCTTTACGATATAAGCCGCCTATGGGCAATACCTTCATTTTCCCTTCTATAACCAGGTCAGGATACTTGATGGAAAAAATCTTGTTAAGATTGACAATAAACGAACGATGTACCCTTACAAAGTCTTTTGAAGGCAAAATACGCACCATCTCTTTCATGGTGGTATGTGTGGTAAAACTGTTATCAGATGTGTTTATAACCACATAATCCTTCAATGCTTCAACATAGAAGATATCGTCAAAATTGATTTTGTTAAGCCTGTAGTCAGCCCTGACAAAAATGGAATCTTTCGACTCTTTATTTTCAATGATAGAGTGATAAAGATCCCTTTCCTTTTTTACCTGAAGGTCTTTTTCATGCTTATACAGGGCTACCTCTATAGACGTTTGAAGTTCCTTTTCTTTAAAGGGCTTGATGATATAACCATATGGTTCACTGACCTTTGCACTGTTTAAGGTACTGTCATCAGCATAAGCGGTTAAAAATATCACAGGAATATCAAACCTTGTCTTTACGATCTTTGCTGTTTCAATACCAGTCATCTTACCCTTGAGCATGATGTCCATCAAAATAACATCAGGTCTCTCTTCTTCAATTTCCTGGAGTGCTTTCTCTCCATTACTTACAGTAGCCGTTACCAGATAGCCAAATTTCTTTAAGCTATTTTGGATATCTTTTGCCACAATGCTTTCATCTTCTACAATGAGAACTTTTACTTTTGCCATTTCGTGATTGTTTTAAAAAATGATTAGTATATTTATTGTTATATAACCAAGTCTATATTTACAAAGATAAGAATTATTCTAATTAAACTTGTACCATTAAAAACAATTTTCTTCAGTCTAATTACATATTTTTCTA
>SKYG01000290.1 GCA_007128045.1 Bacteroidales bacterium
ATTCTCCTCAGGCTAACAAAATTAAGAATGTTTTTCAATATACACACTCGTTGATGGAAATGCAAAACTGGCACCATGCGCAGCAACAATCTCCATGATACGGTAGTTTATTAGCTCCCTGACATTTAGATAAGTAGTCCAATCCATGGTATCGACATAGTACATCACCATAATTTGCAGGCTGCTGTCTCCAAATTCCTTAAACCTGACCCGACCATCTTCGGTCGTATTGGGATGGTTATCTATAAATACCTGAATGTCATTTACGATAGACTTTAACTGTTCTATACTGGTTTGATAGGTCAGGCCTATAGAAAAATGAGCCCTTCGGGATGTCCTTAGCGTGAGGTTCTCCAGTTCACTGTCGATCATCTTCTTATTGGGAAGGGTTACGTAGCTTTTGTCTAATGTACGCAATCTTGTGCTTCTGAAGCCAACCTTTTCGACAACACCAACTGTTTCACCAACTTTGACCATATCGCCAACAACAAAAGGTTTATCCATAAAAATGGTAAAGGAGCCAAACAGGTTTTCCAGGCTTTCACGCGCGGCAAGTGCAACTGCCAAACCGCCTATACCCAGGCCGGTGATCAGGGTTCCCACATCGATATGAAATATGGAGCCAAGAATAATCAGTATGCCCAGAATCACCACCAACACCTTGATGCTGTCAATGAAAAAGGATACGACTTGCATCGACGGTTTATCTCCATTATTACTTATGCGTTCAATAAATATCAAGCCGATAAAATCTATAGCCCTTAATGCCAGCCATGTAAACCCGATGTACAAGAGAATGAAGAACAGCCGGTACAACATCATATTCATCCCAAACTCATCAATAGGTTTCATATTCCATGCGTCGGGAAACTGCAACTGGGTAAAGGCAGCATATGTTACAAACAGCATCAGTATAAAGCTGAAGGGTTTATGCAGCAGTTCCTGAAACCGTAACAAGGACACACCTTCTGCCTTTCGTCTGATCAATAAATAGATCAGTCGATTGGAGACCCTGGATATAAAATGCTTAAACAGCAGACCAGAACTTATGATCAACAGAAACAACAAGTATTGTTGAATCGTATTTCCCAGAAATTCATCACCGAAAAAGCTGATAATATCTTGCATGGCAATGTATTTAATTATATACCTTTAAAATAAGCAGAAAAACAGCTTGTACATGCAGCAAATTGCATGCCGATCAGAAAAGAACTATTCTTCGTACTTTAAAATATGCAAATTTATTGAAATATTAGCTCATAAATTATGCTCTCCGTGATAATAATTGGACATTTTTTTGTACTTTTACACCCCGAATTAAAAACTATTTAAATAACATAAAGATGACACAGATTAAAGCAGCAATTAATGGATTTGGCCGTATAGGCAGATTGACGCTCAGAGCGGCACTAAAACATGAAAACATCGACATCGTAGCAGTAAACGATCTGACCAATAGTGCCACTCTGGCACATTTATTGAAATATGACTCGGTTCACGGCAAGTTTCCCGGAACTGTAGCTGCCGATGGCGATGACCTCGTTGTAAATGGCAAGAAAATAAAGGTATATTCTGAGAAGGATCCTGCAAACTTGCCATGGAAAGAGTTGGGCATTGATGTTGTTGTTGAGTCGACAGGTGTGTTCCGTGACCGTGAAAAGATCAGCAAGCACTTGCAAGCCGGCGCACGCAAGGTTGTTCTCTGTGTACCATCAAAAAGTTCTTCAGACGTTGATGCCACCGTCGTTCTTGGTGTTAATGAATCTGACCTGAAACCAGAGCACAAAATCTACTCCAATGCATCATGTACCACCAACTGTTTGGCACCCGTTGCCAAGGTACTTCATGATAAATTTGGTATCAAGCGTGGTCTGATGAACACCATCCATTCTTATACCAACGACCAGATCATTCTGGACTCACCCCACTCTGACCTTCGCCGTGCCCGTGCAGCAGCTATGTCGATCATCCCCACCACAACAGGCGCCGCAAAAGCCGTGAGCCTTGTTATACCTGCATTAAAAGGCAAGATGGACGGTTTCGCCATGCGTGTTCCTACGCCCGATGGATCAGTCGTAGACCTTACTGTTGAACTCGAACGCGATGTTACAAAAGAAGAGATCAACCAGGCGATGAAAGAAGCAGCAGAAGGCCCACTGAAAGGCATTCTCGAATATTGTGATGAGCCCATTGTTTCTACCGACGTGATCGGAAACACCCACTCTTCTGTTTTCGATTCTCAGATGACTCAGGTACTTGATGGTAACTTTGTAAAACTTCTATCTTGGTATGACAATGAATTTGGCTATGCCAACCGCGTTGTTGACCTGATGATTAAAATTGCCTGATACACAGACAACACACACCAACTAATGCTGTGGCTGCATTGCGAAACCTTTCGCAGGCAGCCACAGTTTTTTGTTGCCAGGTTACGAATTGCGAGTTACGAATTGCGGGTTGCGGGTTGCGGGTTGCGGGTTGCACCCTGTCATCTCGAGCGCAGCGAGAGATACCCTACAAATCG
>SKYG01000371.1 GCA_007128045.1 Bacteroidales bacterium
ATGTAAGTTGTTTGACACACAGGAATATGATTTTGGGGGCTGCGTGTGATCCCGAACATGCGTTCGGGACTTCACTTCGCTCAGCTTTTCGACATTCAGACATTCAGACATTCAGACAAATTATAAACACATGAAGGTTACGGTTTTTTTATTACTTGTTATGCTATTAAATCACCCTCTATATTCACAATTTTCACTCAATGGTGAAATCAGACCCCGGGCAGAATTCAGACAGGGTTATCGCAGGATGCCTCAGCCGGAAGATACTCCTGCAGGCTTGGTGTCTCAGCGAACAAGGCTTACTTTCGGTTTTGGGACTGACAGGCTAACCACCAATATTTCTTTGCAGGATGTCAGGATTTGGGGACAGGAGCGAACACTTACGCACGAACCTTCGCTCGATCTCCACGAAGCCTGGGTGCAACTTGACGTTAACGAAAAGTTATCACTGAGGGCTGGCAGACAGGTGTTGCAATATGACAACCAGCGCTTTTTGGCTGTCAACGACTGGAGTCAGGTTGCCCAAAAGCATGATGGACTGATAATGCGTTATCTGAACAACAGCAATGAATTGCATATTGGTGCTGCCTTTAACCAAAGTGCTGAACGGCTTACCGGAACACAATATTATCTAAGTAACTACAAAACACTAAACTATCTCTGGTATAAGACAGCACTGACACCGGCATTGGATGTTTCGGTTCTGGTGATTGCCGATGGCTATGAACATCCCGAAAACCCCCGTCTGTTATTTATGAGGGGTACGTGGTCGACGTATTTTCAGTACCAGCCAGGTGCTTTCTCTATTAGCGCCAACCCTGGCTATCAGCATGGGAAGACTCCCTCTGGGCAAGACATTGCGGCCTGGTATTTCTCGCTGGAAGCAACCACGCCTACCTTGTCATTTATGAATGCCACGCTGGGCGTTGAACTATTATCGGGAAATGATTATAAGAATCCCGGTAGCGCATACCAGGCTTTTAATCCTTCCTATGGTGCCGGACATACCGTTCATGGGTTTATGGACTATTTTACCGATATTCCATCCCACACCAGGGGAGCAGGGCTGGTTAATCCATATTTGAAGAACAGATTTTTCCTGAATGAGAATCTGGTCTTTGACGCTGACCTTCACCTCTTCTATCTGCAAAACAATTATGTTCATGAAGCAGATGTGATAAAAAAGTATTTGGGCACAGAAATGGATATAACCCTGAGCTACAGCTTCAATCCCCTCACTCAAATCAGTGTAGGATACTCTATGATGTTTGGCACTGAATCGATGGAAATCATTAGCGGAGGTAATAAGAATGAGTTTGCCCACTGGGGCTTTATTATGCTGCGTGTCACCCCGGTCTTTTTATAATAGCTTGTAATTACCAATTAGTTTGCACGTCAAATATCTATGCAAGATGCTGATAGTTAACGGTATTGTCGTCACTCCAGCTACTCAAAGCAAGGCTGATATTCTGATTCTGGATGGAAAGATTGCCGGGATATGGAGCTATTCAGATTCAGCCTGGTCAGGCACTCCTGCCATGAATGAGCTATATCACAGAATGTTGCAAGCTTATCGTTGTCAGAAGCCGGATGCTGTGGTAGATAAAGAAGCGCTTGTTGATGCCACAGGATGTTATGTTTTTGCCGGTGGCATTGACCCTCACGTACATTTGCACCTTTCAACCCCCAATGGATATTCCTCAGATGATTTTTTTTCTGGTAGCCGGGCTGCCCTTTTAGGTGGTACCACTACCATGATAGACTTCGTTACCCCTGCCAACAATCAGTTGCTGACAGATGCCTTCGAACGAAGAAAAGCTGAGGCCACTGATTCAATGATTGACTATTCTCTTCATGTAAGTCCGGTCGTATGGCGCGACAGCCTGCCCGATGAGATCACAGAGTGTGTGGCGCAAGGGATCACATCATTTAAGGTGTACTTGGCCTATAAAGATTCTATTGGTATAGATGATTTGGTGCTTGAAAAGGTCATGCATGCTGTTTCCGGAGCCAGAGGCATGCTGACTGTTCATGCTGAACTGGGAGATGATATTGAATTATTGCGTGACAGATTGTTTGCTGAAGGAAGAACCGGGCCTGACGCACATCCTTTGTCGCGGCCGCCGGAGATGGAGTCCGGCGCAGTGCAAAAAGTCATTGAACTGGCACAAAAATCCAACTGCCCCGTCTATTTCGTGCATGTGTCAACAAAAATGGCCGTTGATCATATTCGCAAAGCACAGAAATGCGGTCAGGAGGTACACGCTGAGGTTTGTCCCCACCACTTGTTGTTTGATGATAAAAGATATAGCGGGGATTTTCGTTCTGCCGCACCGTACGTGCTTAGCCCACCGCTCAGAAAGAAATATGATCAGGAAGCCCTTTGGGAAGCACTTGCTGATGGAACCATACAGGTAGTCGGAACCGACCATTGCCCGTTTTTGATGCACCAAAAGATGCTGGGGCAGAATGATTTTCGAAAGATTGCCAATGGAGCCGGCGGGATAGAACATC
>SKYG01000229.1 GCA_007128045.1 Bacteroidales bacterium
AAATGCTTTGTATGTGAAATCTATTTTTCATATGTTTATAATTAGGTCAAAGGTCAAAGGTCAAAGGTCTGAAGGTCGAAGGTCTGAAGGTCTGGGAAGCTTCTGGTGTCATAAAATCATTTGCCTGTGTGTGAACGATATTCTTATATTCATTGTATATCATAGAATTAATTGTAGTTCACCACGTCAGTACCGACGGCGTGGTTTAGTTCTTCGGCAGCAATTGCTGCGTTGTTACGGATTGTCATATATTGGAGTTTACTTTCTCTGTAGGATTGGAAGAAGTCTAAAAATTCCAGTAATCCAATATTTCGGTCTTCATAATTTCTGATGATTTGCTGGAATATTTCCTCTTGTTGCTCAATATAGCCTATATCGGTTTGACCCAGAAGGTTTTCATACGCGAAAAGTGTTTTCCATGCAGCCACCACCTGATTTTTTACTTCTGCTTCAAGGGTTTGATTAATCGTAGATTGCTGATCGAACGCCAGACGAGCGGCCCTGATATGACCCTGGTTGCGATCAAAAACAGGCAGATCAACAGACAGCCCAAACCCAACATAGTTTCTTGAGATGCCTCCCCAGCGATCATACATGGCACCCAGGCTGATATCAGGAATAGCTTTTGACCTTTGATAGGATATGTCGGCCTGATAATAGCTGGCTTCTGCTCTGGATGCGATCAAATCGGGTCGTTCGTTAATAGCTATGTCGATAAGCTGTGTGAGTGGTGCAATGTCAATCTGTTGCCTCGCTTCCAGTATGTCTATTCCTGCCGGAATTATCATTGATTCTGGTTCAATATTTAGCAGCATAGACAGATGATTCTGCAGCTTGATTCTTTCAGTTATTGTTTCAAGTTTTTCTTTGCGGATACCAAACAATAAGGTTTGAAGTCTAAGCAGTTCCGCCCTTGAGATATGGCCTCTTTCCTGTTGCTGCCCCATAACCTCTATAATTATTTCGATGGCAGTGGCCTCCTGAATCAAGAGATTTTCTTTATGAATCAGTAAATTCAAATTGTAAAATGCCGATCGTAACTCATACTTTAGCGCCCTTAACATATCATCGAAAATATGTTCCTGCATGTCAGCCAGAATCTGATGCATCCTTACAAGCCGGCTTCTTTTCCCTGCAGTCGTAATCAGCTGTTCAATTTCAACAGAAAATTGCCGGGGATTGTCGCCTATGTCATCAAACAATTCTGAAGCAGGTATATGTTTAATATTTACTTCACTGATACTGACTTCAGGGTTGTTCCACAGCCTTGCTTGTCTGGTAAGCGCCTCGGCTCGTTGTATTTCAAATCTTTGCGCCAGCAACATCAGGTTGTTTTCCAGAAATAGCTGTTCAGCCTGAGAGAGTGTAAGGTGAATGGTATCAGTAGTGATATCTGAATGTTGGAAGGTGTGAGTCTGACCCTGTTCAAGGTTGGAAGGGATGGCAAGAGACCCCTGAGTACAGCCGATAGATAACAGCAATATATTGAAAATGTATACGTTGAAGCGGGAGATCATATTCTGGTGAATGTTGATTTTTTTGCGGTGCAAAAATCCAACTTATCACCTTAAAATCACCTTAAAAGAGATAAAAATTACCTTAACAATTTGTTATGATGCAGGTAGTACGACCTCAAATATATTATTATCTTTCTCAGGATTTTCATACCGGATAGCTCCGCTATGCTGCTGTGCCACCTTGTTGGCCAGTACAAGTCCAAGTCCAAACCCTCGCTTGCCTTTACTGTTTTCACCCCTGAAGAAATGTTTGAACAGATATTGTCTCTCGTTGTCCTGAATGGCTTTGCCACGATTTTTAAATTGTAACCTGATCATTCCTTTTTCTGCTTGTATGACAATGCTAGCTTTGGCCTCGCTATTATACTGCATACAGTTCCGTATCAGATTAATAAACATGATTTTCAATAAGCGGTGGTTTCCCTTCACAGAAAGACTGCTCTCACTCTCAATATGGCCAAGTATTACTGTGCTAAATTGAAAATCAGTATCCAGTACTTTTAGTTCTTCCAGGGTATCGAAGAGCAACTCGTCGATTCGCACGTTCTCCTTTTTGCTCTCCTGTTCCGTCTTTGATATCTCGAGCAACGCATTCACGATATCAGCCAGGTTTTTGGTGTCTTGTTTCTGGTTCTGGAAAAAAGTACGTGCTGCCACGATATCCGTTTCCTGTTCCATTTTTTCAAAGTTTGAAACCAAAATGGCAATCGGTGTCTTTAACTCATGAGAGATATGGTGTATGGCATGTTTTTGAAAGGCAAACGCATCAGCCATCCGTTTTAATAACAGATTAAACTGCCGGGCCAGCATGGCAATCTCCCCTATTGACTCATTAGATGCTATCGGGTGGAAATCAGTGCTGAAGTCGTATTTGTCGATCTGCCCGGTAATCTGCCTGATGGGATGGCTAATCCTCCCTGATAAAACCCATGCGATCAGAAATATCAAGCACGAAATAAATAGAAAGCTAAAAATTAACACATTGCGCAGGTAG
>SKYG01000242.1 GCA_007128045.1 Bacteroidales bacterium
TACTGAGGGCCGACAACCTGCTTAACACCAGATACAGGGACCACCTGTCAAGAATCGAAGACAGAAACTTCCCCATGCCCGGCAGAAACATTAACCTGGCATACCGCTGGTTCTTTTAAAACACGCCTCCGGCGCGCAGTGAGAAAGGAGCAGAGTCCTGTTCTGAAGGGTATTTCTCATTTCACTTCGTTCCATTCGAAATGACAGGTGCTATGCACGGGGGAAGGGGATTACCAGGTTACGATTACCTTAAACTGAGAGACAAGGCATGCCTTGTCTCTACTTCTTTCGACCTTCGACCTTCAGACTTTTTGACTTTTTTTTGGCACGCTATTTGTAATATTATAACCGAATTGGTTTTGTTTAGTTTACATAACTACCTTATCTTTTCATGTAAGTTTTGGTTTGAGGCTTAAGTCCGGTAACACGGGCTTAAGCCTTTTTTAATAACTATACTTTTGAATATAACACGCGCTGAGAATATCTACACTGAGCTTCTGGAAGTGTCAAATTATCAGTAGAAAATAAAAAAAGCAATCATTGAGAGAACAGACCCGCCATTAATTTTGGAATTGAAAGTGGGCGAATTGAAATATGTCATGTATATTTGATTTATTATAATCAGCCCGGTATGGCATAACATACAAGCCAGCCATCTTAATGCTCGTTGGTTCATAGGGCTGGATCACAATAAAACAAACCTCAATATTATAATGTCTGAACAAAAAAAATTATTTCTTCTCGACGCGATGGCTTTGATTTACAGGGCCTATTACGCATTCAGCCGAAACCCCCGCGTCAATTCAAAAGGGATGAATACCTCTGCCATATTGGGTTTTGCCAATGCCCTCGTAGAGGTATTGCAAAAGGAAAAGCCAACCCATATTGCCGTTGCGTTTGACTCAGTGGCGCCAACGTTGCGAAAGACAGACTTCGCCGCTTATAAAGCCAACCGGGAAGAGTCGCCGGAAGATATAATTGCTTCATTGCCATATATCCGATCACTCCTGGAAGGGTTTGGTATTCCGGTATTGATGCAAGATGGCTATGAAGCCGACGACATCATAGGTACGTTGGCCAAGCAGGCAGAAAAAGATGGTGTCACCGTATACATGATGACACCAGACAAAGACTTCGGACAGCTTGTTTCCGACAGTATATTCATGTATAAGCCGGCCCGCTCGGGCGAAAAGGCGGAGATATGGGGCGTCAAAGAGGTATGTGAACGATTTGAAATCGAACGCCCGGAGCAACTGATTGACATACTGGGTTTGTGGGGAGATGCATCCGACAATATTCCCGGAGTACCAGGCATAGGAGAAAAAAAGGCCAAAGCCCTGATACAGCAATTCGGGTCTATGGAAAACCTGCTCAACAACCTTGACCAGGTGAAGGAGAAGCGCAGCCAGCAAAGCCTCCGCGATCATGCCGAACAAGCAAGGGTATCTAAAGCCCTCGCAACAATTGTTCTTGATGTTCCCGTGCAGTGGGAAGAAGAATCTTTCAGGGTTTCTACACCCGACCCAAAGCTCCTGATCCCTCTGTTGGAGGAGCTGGAGTTCCGTACATTCGCGAAAAGAATATTCTCTGACCCAGACATAATTCCCGTTAAAGAAAAAAAAGAAGCCCTGGCTTCAACCGGGCAGATGGATCTTTTTGGAAGTGCAGATGCCTTTTCTGACCCGGCAGAGCAAGCCATAGATAAGCTTGCAGCCCTGATGAAAGAAAAAAATTATACGGCTGCCACCACTGCCGAAAGTATCCAAAAGATCATAGACGACATCAAACAGGTCAAATCCTTTTGTTTCGACACAGAAACATCAGGTCTTGACATACCAACCAGCGAATTGGTTGGTATTGCATTCTCCGTTAAGGCTGGCACAGCAAGCTATGTGCCCTTTCCTGCCGGCAAAAAGCAGGCCAGCGCCCTGGCCAATCAGTTTAAAGAGGTATTGGAAGATCCCGAGATAGAGAAGACAGGGCAGAATCTAAAGTTTGACATAGGCATCCTTAAAAAGTATGGGATTGAGGTTAAAGGAAAGCTGTTCGACACCATGCTGGCACATTACCTGCTACAACCCGATATGCGCCACAACATGGATCTGCTCGCAGATACGTATCTGAACTATAAGCCTGTATCTATTGAGCACCTCATTGGTCCGAAAGGGAAAAAACAAAAGAGCATGCGCGATATCCCTGTTGAAACCATCACCCCATATGCCTGCGAAGATGCAGATATAACCTTGCAGCTAAAACAGGTCTTCGCGCCGATGCTCGAGCAGGAAGGGCTTATTAATTTGTTTGAGCAGGTAGAAACACCTCTGATACCCGTTTTATCCGATATGGAGATTCAGGGCGTAAAGATCGATAAGGAGGCCCTGGATAATTACGCCAAAGTACTCGAAGAAAAAATCAGAACGACCGAAACAGACATCTACCGGCAAGCTGGCAAAAGTTTTAACATTGGCTCTCCAAAACAACTGGGTGACATCTTATTTGATCATCTGAAAATTGTCAAAAACGCAAAAAAAACCAAAACCAAACAATACAGCACCAGCGAAGATGTGTTATCAAAATTGGCTGAGAAGCATCCCATTATAAACAACATATTGGATTACCGCTCTTTAACAAAACTCAAGTCGACCTATGTTGATGCTTTGCCAAAGCTCATAAGCCCTGATACCGGTCGCATACACACCTCATACAACCAGGCAGTAGCTGCAACCGGACGCCTGTCTTCCAACAACCCCAACCTGCAAAACATCCCCATTCGTACAGAAGAAGGCAGGCTCATACGCCAGGCCTTTGTACCCCGTTCGAAAGAGTATGTTCTGTTGGCGGCAGATTACAGCCAGATAGAATTACGCATCATCGCCGCACTTAGCCAGGATGAGGCCATGCTCGAAGCATTCAATAAAGGCCTTGACATTCACACGGCCACTGCAGCAAAGGTGTATGGGATACCTTTGGAAGAGGTTACCAAAGAAATGCGAAGAAACGCGAAAACAGTAAATTTCGGTATCGTATACGGTATTTCTGCCTTCGGGCTGTCAGAACGTCTGAATATTCCCCGGCAGGAAGCGGCAGAATTGATCGGGCAATATTTTGAACAATATCCTGGGGTCAGACAATATATGGATGACACCATCGCGTTTGCCCGGAAGCACGAATATGTATCAACCATCCTGGGCCGGCGGCGGTATGTTAAAGACATCAACAGTGCCAATGGTGTGGTAAGGGGGTTTGCCGAACGCAACGCCATCAACGCCCCAATACAAGGGTCTGCAGCTGATATGATCAAGCTCGCGATGATCCGTATTTTCGAAGCCATGCAGAAAAAAAACCTGAAGAGTAAAATGATATTGCAGGTTCATGATGAACTGGTGTTTGATGCCCACAAAGATGAAGCCGATGCCTTAAAAGAGTTGGTAGCAGATAAGATGAAGAACGCCATGGAGCTGGATGTACCTATCGTCGTAGATATCAACACCGGAGAAAACTGGCTGGAGGCACATTAAAACAGGTCAAAAGTCGAAGGTCGAAGGTCGCAAGAAGTAGAGACAAGGCATGCCTTGTCTCAGTGTAATGTTTAACCGTATCCTTGCAACCCTCGATCTGTAGGGTATCTCTCGCTGCGCTACCAATGACAAGTCTCTTTTAAAGCACTGACATACAAACTAATCGTACTTTTATATTATGGCCTTAATTTGCTGATTTTACATTCGTTTTGTCATTACGCATTGTGGCCCGGGGCCCGGGCTTTCCATTCGAGATGACGGGTGCTAAGTAACATATAACCGATAACCCACAACTCCGCGTTCCTGCGGTTAATCCCCCTCCGCGTTCCTCTGCGAATCTCTCTGCGTTCCTGCGGTTAATCCTGGCAACCTCGTAACCTGGCAACCTCGCACCCCCCTACCCTGCCAGGGCATTCAGGTAGTGCGCATATCGCTCCAAAATCTCATTCACATAGTTGAAAGGTTCTGATCCACGGGCATACCCAAATCTCACAACGGGATCTTTATAGTATTCTGGCTTTGACTTATTAAGCACATAATAATCTACATTGTCTTTCCATACATTCGGGTTTTTGCCATATTTTTCTGCAAGACGCCTTGCATCCAGAACATGTCCGATTCCACCATTATAGGAAGCAAGTACAAATTTAAGCCGTTCCTGATCATCCACAATATGTTCTGACAATAGGTTGTCGAGCCATCGAAGGTAGTTTGCTCCGGCCCGTATGTGTTCTGCTACGGGAGAATCATGATCCACATCATATGCTTCGGCCGTGCCAGGCATCAGCTGCATCACACCAAAAGCACCAGCCCAGGAGACGGCATCCGGATCAAATCTGGACTCCTGGTAGGCCAAAGAGGCCAGCAATCGCCAGTCCCAGCCAATCATATCAGCATACTGTTTGAAATAATGATCGTAGGCCGACACACGCCCTCCACCCTGTGAGTGCATGATACTCTTTGCCAGGAACACGCCACGTGGGTTTCTGTAATATTTATTATAGATGGACGAATACTGTCGTGTTTGCTTAAAGTCAATCAGCCATTCATTGATGGCATCAAGCAGATCGACAGATCCGGGTTTTACCGCCCACGAGAGATGTTGCTCAAAGCTTACCGGAATATGAACATCTATATTGGAATAATAGCTGCTGTTTAATCTGGCTATATGCTCATCGCTTACCGTATAATCGATATCACCCCGTGAAACCATCTCAATAAGCTGCTCCATATCTTCATGCATTTCAACAACATAGATAGTATCTCCAATTTCTTCCATCAGACTTTGCAACCGCGACACATAGGCTGAGTTCCTTTGAACGTAGACTGTCTTCCCGGCGAGGTCAACCTGGTTGCTGATGTAAATAGAGCCATCATCAGATGCAGCCTGGGTACTTGCATTGGATTTTCTCTGAACCAGAACCTGACGCGTTTGACTGTGCGGCTCAGTAAACTGTAATGTTTGCCTCCGGCTTTTTGTCACCGTAAGATCAAGCGCTATCAGGTCACATCCACCCCCAAAAAGCAGACAGTCGAAGTTTTCATCCAGGTCGTTGGATACAAATATCTCCAGCCCTACTCCCAAACTGCTGGCAAACTGTCTCAGCAGTTCCAGATGAAACCCCATGGGCTCACCACGGTAAATGAAATAATTTGTGGAGTTATAATTTGTGGATGCGCGCAACACCCCTCTTTCTAAAATATTCGCAAGATCCGAAGCAGGCACCTCCTCTTCAAGAGGGAGATCATGTGCCTGTTGAATCAAACTGACCACAAAAATACCAGCGAGAAATACGGTGGAAAAAACAACGAATAAAAGCAGTTTTCTCTGTTTATCAAACATGAATATATATTTCGTTCAACAATAACGTGCTGATAAATAACAAATTGTTATAAATCAGCCGCTTCTAACTAACAACAACCTTGCCAAAATGTTTACAATATAAAATTTTGTCGTTTTGGAAAAATCGTGTAGGTTTGATATTTTATTCAGAAGATATAAACGTCATGTTCTTTAAAGATATTGTAGGACAGAGTTCTATTAGTAACCGACTGATAGCCAATGTGAACAACAAACGGCTCAGTCATGCACAATTATTTCTCGGGCCTGAAGGCAGCGGGCACCTTCCGCTGGCCCTTGCTCTTTCCCGGTATATCTTTTGCAAAAACAGGGGAGACCAGGATGCCTGTGGTGTTTGTCCTTCCTGTATAAAAATGAAGAAGCTGGAACATCCTGACCTTCATTTTTTCTTTCCGTCGGCCAGCAATCAGGATCATAAAAAAGATGTATCAAGCAAGCTTTTTTATTCATCCTGGCGGGAATTGGCAACCAAAGCACCCTATTTTTCATACACACAATGGCTTGAAGCTCTCGGAATAGAGAACAAACAGGCCATTATCAACGCGGAGGATTGCAATGATATAATCCGGATATTGGGCCTGAAATCATATGAAAGCCCATACAAGATCGTCATTATATATATGGTGGAGAAACTGTATCACGCTGCGGCTCCCAAGCTACTGAAGATTTTGGAAGAGCCACCCAGCAACACCATATTCATCCTGGTATCGGAAAACAAAGAGCTGGTATTAAACACCATCATGTCGAGGACACAGATACTGAGAATACCAAAGCCATCCGATGAAGCAATTGAACATGCCCTGACTAACAGGTATAGCATGCCTCTCGAAGAAGCCCGTCATATTGCATTTCTGGTAAATGGTAATTTCGCAGAAGCGCTTCAGATGGTCGACAATCGTGTTGACGCATTTGAACACTTTGAACAGTTCAGAAGTTGGATGAGGCTTTGTTTCAAGGGAGACATACAAAATATCATCAGATGGGTGGAGGGCAATTCAAAAAACGGGAGGGAAAAGCAGAAGTCTTTCCTGAATTATGGACTAAAAGTATTTCGCTTATGCCTGATCAATAACTATCAGGCATCGGAATTGCTTAATCTGGCCGGCGAAGAAAAATCCTTTCTGGAAGGATTTTCTCCCTATGTAAATCACCATAACAGCTTGCAAATTGTTGAATCCTTTAATCAAGCCTTATTCCATGTTGAAAGAAACGCCAACCCAAAAATTTTGTTTGCCGACCTGTCGCTGACATTGGCAACGCTTTTGCGTGCTTTTAAAACCTGAGATATTTTCCTAACTTTGCATATTACTTAATTTATATTGGATTTGGACAATAAAAAAGATACTCATTTTTTGTCGAGAGGCTGCCCCTGTACCCCTGAGCCTAACAGCCAGGCATCCAATGCTGCATCATTACATTGCAACAAACTTCATGCAACAGACTGGCTAAAAGACACCAAACCACCCAAGGGATATCCTGGGTCAGACATTGTGGAAGTCCGGTTCAAAAACAGCCGCAAAGATTTTTTCAGAGCCAGCGATGACCTTGAATTGGAGGTTGGCGATATCGTTGCTGTTGAATCCTCACCTGGTCATGATCTGGGTATAGTAAGCCTTGCAGGAGAGGTTGTCAGGCTGCAACTAAAGAAAAAAAAGGTCAATGCCAAGACAGCAGAGTTTCGTAAAGTATATCGAAAAGCCAAAGCATCTGACATAGAAAAATGGACCCTGGCCATCAAACAGGAAGAAGAAACCATGTTCCGCTCCCGCACCATGGCACAGTCGCTGAACCTGAGTATGAAGATCAGTGATGTTGAATATCAGGGCGACCGTACCAAAGCCATTTTTTATTATACCGCTGATGAGCGTGTCGACTTCCGCGAACTGATCCGCGTGTTGGCAGATGCCTTTAATGTCAGGATTGAGATGCGACAAATTGGCATGCGCCAGGAGGCCAGCCGACTCGGAGGTATCGGGTCATGCGGACGAGAGCTTTGCTGTGGCACCTGGCTTACTCAGTTCCGGTCAGTCTCGACCAATGCCGCCAGAACACAGCAACTGTCGCTTAATCCGCACAAGCTGGCCGGACAATGCAGTAAACTAAAATGCTGCATCAATTACGAGAATGACACGTATAATGACGCGATGAAGGACTTTCCCCGTCTTAATACCGACCTGTATACAGAAAAAGGACAAGCCGTTTTCCAGAAAATTGACGTATTAAAGAAAATGATGGGTTATGCCTATAAAGATAATTTCCCGGAAATGATCATGGTACCGGTAGAACGTGTGAAGGAAATCATCAGGCTAAACCGTGAAAAAAAACTTCCCCCTGATTTACTGGGCAACGAAACAACCGACTTTGAAGATTATAAAACACCAAATAACAATATAAAATCAAACCTGGAAGACAGCCTTAACCGCTTCGATAAGCCCGAGAAGCACAAAAAAAGACGCAAAAGAAAAAGCAAATCAAGGGGTCAAAACAACAATTAATGAACCAAGCTACGCATGAAAAAAAATTGCAACAGTTGTGGCCTGGCCATTATTATCATCATGTTGTTATCAGTTTCCTGCAGCAGACAAACGGTGTTTCAGGATCACGAGGCCATCCCTTCTTCAGACTGGTTTATCGACAACAAAATTAATTTTAGTGTCGAAATCAATGATACCGCTCAAATTCATGAACTATATCTGATGGTAAGAAACACAACAGATTATCCTTACAGGAACCTGTTTATATTTCTCGACATAGAATTTCCCGACCAAAGAACACTCCGTGATACCATCGAATGTATGCTTGCAAAAACTGACGGACAATGGACAGGAAAGGGCTTTGGCAAGATCCGTTCCAATGAATTTCTTTTCAGGGATGACGTATGGTTTCCGATGCAAGGCCTGTATACCTTTCGTATGCAGCATGGTATGCGGGAGGAACCCCTCAGGGGGATTTCTGATGTAGGTATCCGTATCCAAAGAAAATAATCACCCACAACACACGTTTACTTAATACGTTAATATACATAAACACGTCATCCTATTTCTCATGAGCAGAAAATATTTCAAAGGAAAGTACAAAGCTGTTGTATATTTTTGGATGGTATTTTTTTCACCATTTGTATTTTTCTTACTCCTTTTTGGAACTATTTCTCTCGGTCTATGGGGCTTTATGCCCTCCTTTGAAGAGCTGGAAAACCCAAAGAGTAACCTTGCTAGTGAAATTTACTCAGCCGACAGTGTCCTGTTGGGCACCTATTATATTCACAACCGTTCCAATGTGGCATATGATGAAATTTCACCCAATGTGGTGGAAGCGTTACTGGCAACTGAAGATATCCGGTTCTATTACCACTCAGGCGTCGATATCAGGAGCATCTTCAGGGTTATTTTCCGGAACATCATTGGCGGGCAGCGAAGCGCAGGCGGGGGAAGCACCCTGAGCCAGCAGCTTGCCAAGAACCTGTTTCCCCGCCAGGAAAACCCGTCAATATTCAGAATCGTTGTGATCAAGCTAAAAGAGTGGGTCACGGCAGCCAAGCTGGAAAGAAATTACACCAAAGATGAGATCATCTCCATGTATCTGAACACCGTTGATTTCGGAAGTCACGCCTTTGGCATTAAGATGGCTGCCAAAACCTACTTCAACACCACACCCGACTCCCTGAAGGCAGAAGAGGCCGCCGTATTGGTAGGTATCCTGAAAGCACCGTCATGGTTTCATCCTGTAAGAAACCCGGAGCGTTCTTTGGGACGGCGGCAGGTAGTACTTCGACAAATGGCCAGGTACGGTTACCTGAGCCCTGCTGAATATGACTCCATAAGACATTTACCTCTGGATATGTCGCGCTTTCTTGTGCAGGATCAAAATACCGGACTGGCAACCTACTTCAGGGAAACATTGCGCCAGGAACTGAGAAGCTGGAGTGAGACCCGGCTTAAACCTGATGGTTCAAACTACAACATATACAGAGACGGGCTGAAGATTTATACCACCATAGACTCCCGGATGCAAAAGTATGCTGAAGAAGCTGTTGCTGAACACATGGGAAAAACCCTGCAGCCTGAATTTTTCCGGCATTGGCGTGGTTATACCAACGCACCATTTGGAAGAGACTTGTCACAGGAACAAATTAACACGTTAATAAACAACTCCGTACGCCGGTCCGACAGGTTCATAAACATGAGAAGGGAAGGCCTTTCTGAAGACTCTATCCAGCGCTCATTCCGAACACCGGCTCCCATGAGGGTGTTTTCATGGGATGGTGATATTGACACGTTGATGACACCCCTTGACTCGATAAGGTATTATAAACACTTTCTGAATACCGGAATGATGGCTGTTGAGCCTCAAACCGGACATGTAAAAGCGTACGTTGGAGGCATAAACATTCGCCATTTCCAGTTTGATCA
>SKYG01000382.1 GCA_007128045.1 Bacteroidales bacterium
CAAGGTGCAGAAGCAAAAGAAGGCATCGCAGCGTTTTTTGAAAAAAGAACACCAGCATGGGAAAAATAAGTTGAGTTGTTGAACTGTTGAGTTGTTTAATTGTTTAAATGTTTTTGATATTTGTTGAACAGATATATTGATGACAAGAAAAATAAAAAAGGTAGTAGTAGCCAATCGTGGAGAAATCGCGGTCAGGATTTTCCGTACGCTCCAAAAAATGGACATTACAGGCGTGGCTCTGTACTCAGATGCAGATGCTGATGCGTATCATGTACGTTTTGCAGCAGAGGCTCTGAAGCTGGAAGGCAAAGGCTTGTCGGAGACATACCTTAATGTTCGGCAGATCGTTCATCTGGCCATTCAGGCAGGTGCTGATGCCATACATCCTGGCTATGGCTTCCTTTCGGAGTCTCCTGCATTTGCTAGTGCAGTGAGAAAAGCAGGGCTGGTATTTATCGGGCCTGGTGAAGAGGCCATACGCCTGATGGGTAACAAGGTGGAAGCCAGGGTGATGGTAGAAGAGCTTGGCGTGCCTGTCATTAATGGAGCTACAGGACAACCGGATGAGTTGTTTGCCCAGGCGGTAAGTATGGGATTCCCTGTACTTGTTAAAGCCGCTGCAGGGGGCGGCGGCAAGGGCATGCGTATCGTTGAATCGGAAGGAGAACTGCTCGATGTGCTGGAAACCACACAAAGAGAGGCATTTAATTACTTTGGAAATGGGGAAGTGTATATCGAAAAATACCTCAACAATCCCAAACATATAGAGGTACAGCTTATGGCTGATCATCACGGCAATATGGTCTGTTTGTTTGAACGGGAGTGTTCTATCCAACGACGCTATCAGAAAATCATCGAGGAAGCACCAAGTCCCTCAGTTACCCCATCGCTACGAAAACAGTTAATGGATGCTGCCCATGCAATTGCTGCCAATATTGGGTATGTAAATGCAGGGACCATCGAGTTTTTGGTAACCGGCGACAGGTTTTGGTTTCTTGAGATGAATACCCGCATTCAGGTAGAACATCCTGTAACAGAAATGATCACAGGTGTCGACATTGTTCAGGAGCAGCTTAACATTGCCATGGGGTTGCCATTATCGATTGGTCAGGAATCACTGCAGATCAGCGGCCATGCTATTGAGGCCAGGGTGTATGCAGAGGACCCATCCCACGATTTTCGTCCTTCTCCCGGTGCCATCACCTATTACCGGGAGCCGGCATCGCATGAAGCACGTGTGGATTCAGCCATCGATAGTACAGGAATGATCAGCAGTGAATTCGACCCTATGATCAGCAAGGTGATCGTACATGCCGGAAACAGGGAGCAAGCCCGGCAAAAGATGATACAGATCCTCATGGAGTATGCCGTGCATGGGATAAAAACCAATATATCATACCTGATCGATCTGCTTCAATCTGATGCATTTAGGGAAGGAAATACCGATACCGGGTTTTGTAACCGTTTTTTTTCACCTGGGATAGGTCCCATCAGCTATGACAATGAAACCCTGTTGCCTGTGATAGCGGCATTTTTTTTGGTCGGCAGCAGTTGTTCTTCAGAGAGCGCTGGAAGGCAGTTGCATTATAGGCTGATAGATAACTGCAGGTACAGAAACTCCGAGCTGTGGCATAATCTGGGATACTGGAGGTTGCTGATGAATCCCCGCTTACGCATCGGCAATCACTTGGTTGAAGCCACTGTTCTGACGAAGACAGACAGTGAAATTGTGTTGAGCAGTCAGGAACGAAGGATGACGTTTCGTGCTGTCAGAAAAGAAAAGAACCTGATCGAACTCGAAACAGATGGAATCAGACAAACGATTTATTTTTCATTCGATGAGGCTGGCAATGCATGGATACAACACCTGGGGGCTACCCATATCGTTAAGTTTGAAACCCAGATCAATGAGGATGAAGTGCATGCAAAAAGCCATCATGCAGGCATTGCTGGTAATGGGAGCGTGTATGCTCCCATGCATGGCAAGGTAATAAAAGTGCATGTACGACAAGACGATATTGTTGACAAAGGCGATACTTTGTTAATTCTTGAATCCATGAAAATGGAAAACCGTATATTAGCACCCGGAAGGGCACGTATTCAGCAAATATCTGTCGCTGCCGGTGATATGGTGGCCAGCGATACGTCGCTGGTGTTGTTGGAAGACGTGGTGTAAATAGTAATAGAAAATAAAGTTTTAAAGTATATATATGAAGACCAGTCCGTTTTTAACTGATGTGCATGAGGCTTTGCGGGCCAAAGTCAGAGAGTTTGCGGAAAAAGAGATTAGACCTGTTGCTGCAGAACTTGACGAGAAAGAGGAGTTCTCTGTTGAGCTGACCGCCAAAATGGGGGAGATGGGTTTTTTTGGTATCCAGGTACCCAAAGAATATGGAGGCAGTGGCCTGGATACTTTGTCGTACATCATCATTGTGGAAGAACTGGCCAGAATTGACAGCTCGCAGGCTGCCACGGTGGCTGCTGTTAACTCACTGGGTATCGGCCCCCTGTTGAAATATGGTACGGAGGAACAAAAGCGAAAATACATACCGCCATTGTGTACTGGAAAACAAGTGTGGGCCTTTGGCCTTACCGAGGATAATGCCGGTTCTGATGCCATGGGATCGGAAACTACAGCAGAGCTGGTGGATGGCTTTTGGGTCATTAATGGCTCCAAGTCACATATCACCAACGCCACATCCTCCATATCCGGAGGCGTCACACTGCAAGCGGTAACCAGCATCAAGGATGGCAGGAAGAGGCTGTCGACCATCCTGGTCGAGAAAGGTACCCCCGGCTTTACCACAGAACGTATGCTCGGGAAGTTGATGTGGCGTGCCAGTGATACCGGACGCTTGCATTTTAACAACTGCAGGGTGCCAGCTTCCAACCTGCTCGGCGAACCAGGGAATGGAGGCCGGATCATGTTAAACACGCTCGATGCCGGTCGCCTCTCTATAGGTGCCGTGGGGCTGGGACTGGCCAGGGGAGCCTTCGAAGCGGCACTTGACCACTCGAAAAAAAGACAGCAGTTCGGACAACCCATCTCTAAGTTTCAGGCCGTGGCATTTAAGCTGGCCGACATGGATGTGAAAATTGAACTGGCCCGCAATATGCTCTACACTGCCTGTTGGAAGAAGGATAACAACCTGCAGTATGCAAGAGAATCGGCCATCGCCAAGTTATACACCTCTGAGGTGGCCAGAGAAGTTGCTGATGAAGCCATACAAATTCTTGGTGCGCGTGGTTTGTTCAAGCCCAATGAGGTGGAACGCTTCTACCGCGATCAGCGCTTGCTGCAAATCGGTGAAGGAACCTCAGAGATCCTTCGTATGGTCATCTCAAGATACCTGGGTGTCTAAGCTCCCCGGGCCTGTCAAAGCAGATGTTGCATCGATTGAAATGCTGGATTAGTACGGTTGCTTAACCTATTGTCCCCACTCGTAAATATATATGGAAATAACTTCCAATAGTGCCTTTTATGGAAGAACGCAAAAAAGATCATATCAACCTGGCATTTGAGTCGCAAGCCTTCCTGCAGGATATTGACAGGAGGTTCTTTTATGAACCTATGCTTAGCGCCCATCCTGGTAACGGAATCCCTGAAACATATTTTGCTGGCAAAACCCTTCGGTTGCCCATGTGGGTGTCGAGCATGACCGGCGGCACCAGGATGGCGGGCACCATAAACCGCAACCTTGCCAGGGCATGCCGGGAGTTTGGAATGGGAATGGGCCTTGGATCTTGTCGCATCATCATGAACGATGATCGCCATTTCCCCGACTTTGATATGCGCGATGTGATTGGAGATGAACTTCCATTGTATGCCAACCTGGGTATCAATCAGCTTGAAATTGCCTTGCGTGACAAGCAGTTGGACTTGATAGAGGGGCTTGTTGAAAAACTCCGCGCCGACGGACTGATGGTTCATGTCAACCCATTCCAGGAATGGTTTCAACCTGAAGGCGATAGACTGGAAAGGCCCGCCATAGAGTCCGTTCAGGCATTGCTGGAGAAGGTAAAATTCCCCGTTGTGGTTAAGGAAGTAGGACAGGGAATGGGATATGAAAGCTTGAAAGCCTTGCTGCAACTACCCCTGGCTGCCGTCGAGTTTGCCGCTTTCGGAGGAACAAACTTTGCAAAGGTAGAGTTGCTGCGTAGCGACCCGGCACAGCAGGAACTGTTCGACCCCCTGGCAAAAATCGGACACGACGCAACACAGATGCTCGATATGGTAAACCTCATCGTAGATGCACAACCTGATGCAGTAAAGTGTAAACAACTGATCATCTCAGGAGGCATTAAATCCTTTCTGGATGGATTTTACCTGATCAAAAAATCAAAATTGCCGGCCATCTATGGCCAGGCATCCGGCTTCCTGCGCCACGCACAAGGCGATTACAGCCAATTAAAAGAATATGTTGAATACCAGATTAAAGGCCTGAAACTAGCCTACGCATTCCTCCGCATCAGAGATTAAACGATTTAACATGGACAGGCCAAGTCCTGGGCAGGTCCAGTCCTGTCCCTACTGAAAACAATGATTCAAACATGGACAGGCCCAGTCCTGTCCCTACTGAAATCAACAAATCAACTCATTAATGTCTAATTATAAACTACTTAAAGGATTCTCGAAGTTGACTGATGCAGAAAAGCTCAGGCTGGTAGTTTCCGGACTGGATGATTCTTCTGATGCATTAAGCACCCTGAAGTCATTTCATCATCCTGACAGAGCTGTACAGCAGACATTGTCAGCGTTCAGCGAAAATACCTTGTCGAATTATGCTTTGCCGTTTGGTGTGGCCCCAAATTTTCTTATAAACGGAAAGGTGTATATGGTGCCGATGGTCATTGAAGAGAGTTCTGTGGTAGCAGCAGCATCGTCGGCAGCCTCTTTTTGGGCTGCACGTGGTGGGTTCGAAGCTGAGGCGCAAAAGGTGGAGAAGGTCGGACAACTGCATTTTTTGTTCAAGGGTGACCGTGATAAACTATTCCTGGCTGAAGCGGCGATTTGCAGGTATTTAAGAGAAGGTGTTCGTCAAATCACCGCCAGGATGGAGGCCAGGGGTGGCGGCATACTCAATATCGAGCTGAAAGACCATTCAGAAAAAATAGATCATTATTTTCAGTTGCATGTGGGCTTCGACACCGTCGATGCCATGGGAGCCAATTATATCAATTCCGTGCTGGAAGAGTTTACATCATTGCTAGGCGATTACTTTGAGCATACCCCCGGTTTTACCCAGGATGACTTTGAACCGCTCATGGCCATACTGTCAAACTATACCCCCAATTGTCTTGTCACAGTTTCCGTGGGTTGCAACCTGGAAGAATTTGGTGTTGTTGGCGGGCTCAGGGCTGACGAATTTACCAGGCGATTCATGCAGGCAGTACATATCGCTGAGGTTGATGTATACAGGGCCACAACACACAATAAAGGCATAATGAATGGCACCGATGCAGTGATTCTTGCCACGGGAAATGACTTCAGGGCGGTGGAGGCTGGCGTACATGCCTATGCCGCCAGGTCAGGACAGTACCGTTCACTAAGCAAGGCAGAGCTGGAAAACGGACAGTTCCGGTTTTCGTTGGAGATGCCACTGGCGGTGGGGACGCTAGGAGGCCTGACACGCCTGCATCCCTTGGCAGCACTGGCGTTGAAAATACTTGGCAACCCCTCGGCAAAAGAGCTGATGATGATCGCAGCCGCTGCCGGGCTGGCAAATAATTTTGCAGCGCTCAGATCGTTGGTGACCACAGGAATACAGTCGGGACATATGAAGATGCACCTTCCCAACATCATGAGACAATACCAGGCAAGCCCTGACGAAATACAACAGGCTATCAGCTTCTTTGCCGGAAAGAAAATCAGCCACCAGTCTGTCGAAACGTTTATCAACAACTTGCGTAATAGAAAACACTGAGGCAATACATGGATGACGTGCAGTACCGTTCGAATGGCAAACTGATGATCAGTGGTGAATACCTGGTGCTGGCAGGGGCAAGTGCACTCGCCATCCCCGTAGTCTATGGCCAGACCCTTGCCGTGAACATACTTCCGGAACAACAACCTGCTGTGTCATGGCTGGCAAAAGAACATGGAAAAACCTGGTTCGAAGCTGAATTTATCCTGGATCATCTGTTTGATAAAGATGATCAGTCTGCATTTTTTCAACCGGCTCAGCAACAAGGTGTACACGCCGGCAATGACCTGCTGGCTCATCAAGGCCAAGGAACACCCCTGCCAGGCCCTGATACGGGCGGTCACCATGGAGAGCACGCCCGTATATCTTTAACATTAAAAAAAATCCTCACTGAAGCAAAAACGTTACATCCCGGCTTTTTGTCAGGCAACTATCGTTGGATTGTAACCACTGAACTGGATTTCGACAGGCAGTGGGGACTGGGAAGTAGCTCTACCCTCATCTCCAACATTGCCTGGTGGGCAGGTGTCGATCCATTTGTCTTGCTGTTCAATACCCTGGGTGGCTCGGGGTATGATGTGGCCTGCGCACGCAGCCTTACACCGCTGATATACAAATACAAAGGTGCCAGGTCAATGCCTGAATCAGAACAAGTACCTTTTCAACCTGCTTTCTCTGACCACTTATTTTTTATCTTTACAGGGAAGAAGCAGAGCAGCGCTAAAAGCTTACAAGGCTTTGATGCCGGGAAAGTAAAATCAACCTTTGTCAACCGGGTTACCCAAATTACTGAAAGCATGCATCATGCTAAAAGCCTAAGTATGTTTATGGAGCTGATGTTCGAGCATGAACATATTATCTCACAAGCTATTGACCAAATGCCGGTGCAGCTTGAGCACTATCCTGACTTCGACGGTGCGGTGAAGTCGCTCGGAGCCTGGGGTGGCGATTTTATCATGGCAGCATCGAACCGAGACAAAGAATATGTCGTTAAATACTTCGAAGCTAAGGGACTGCAAGTCGTCATCCCATTTAATGAAATGGTTTTACAAACATGACCAGGCCTGAAGCGCAGGTCTTGTGTTCCGCAGATTAACGCAGATGTTAAACATTTGGTTATCAACAATAATATATCAGCGAAAATCAGCGTAATCAGCGGGAGACTGTTCAAAGTAACTTCAGATATATAATCATATTAATCAAACCTTGAATGATGAGCAGTATTGGCAAAGTAGGATGGGAGAGCCCGGCAAATATTGCCCTGGTGAAATATTGGGGCAAACAGCCGAATCAGATACCCATGAATCCTTCGCTGAGCTTTGTGCTGAAGGAAAGCGTGGTACGTATGAAATTGGAATATGCCTCCAATGGAAAAGATGCCACCAGGCTGATCCACTTTACTCTAAATGGCAAACCCAACACTGGCTTCCAGAACAGGATCAGTACCTTTATCAACACCCTAACTCCGTATTTTTCTTTTCTTCGTGGGATGGAACTGTCAATCTCCAGTGAGAGCACGTTCCCGCATTCGGCAGGCATTGCTTCATCTGCCGCTGCCTTTAGCGCCCTGGCGCTGAACCTGTGCAGCATCGAAAGAGAGATTACAGGAACAATCGACATTGACTGCCTTGGAGTTTCGTTGGATAAAGCTTTCATGGACAGTTTCAATGCCGGAAGAAGTCATGGCCTGGATACTATCAGTGAACGTCACGATACAGATTTTATCCTGAAGGCATCCTTTATTGCCAGGCTTGGTAGTGGGAGTGCCTGCCGCTCATTGCAGGATGGATTTGTGGCCTGGGGAAAAAGTGTGTTGCTGAAAGGATCAGACGACAGGTATGCTATCAGAGTGAATGAGGATCATGTAGACCCTGTGTTTAATACCTTGCGTGATGCCGTGCTGATCATCGATGATTCGGTAAAAAAGGTTTCCAGTTCAGCTGGCCATGCGTTGATGCACCATCACGCATACCGGCAAAGTCGTATTGTACAGGCTGGGAACAACCTGGAGCAGTTATTGTTGGCACTAAAAACAGGTGATGAAACTCCGTTCTTCAGTGTGATCGAGAATGAAGCCTTAAGCCTGCATAGCCTGATGATGTCGTCAAACCCCGGATATATTCTCATGAAGCCCGGGAGCATTGAAGCCCTGGAAAAAATCTGTGTGTTTCGAAACCATCACGGGATAAACCTGGGTTTTACCATGGATGCCGGGCCCAATATACATCTGATCTATTTCGAGAGAGACAGCCATATGGTGAAGAAATTCATCAAGGAGGAATTGGCCATGTATTGTGTCGACAATCGCTGGATCGATGATGGGATGGGAAAAGGACCAGTACAAACAATACGTGCATAATATGAAACGTTCAGGATAAAATAATCAAAAAGTATTCTCCCGCTGATTGCGCTGATTTTCGCTGATTTATTTTCGCTGATAATCAAATATTTAATATCTGCGTTTTTCTGCGAAATCTGCGGGACACATAAAAACAGACTTTTAAGAATGAGTTCACTTTTTGACTTTTCGACATTCAGACATTCAGACATTCAGACAAATAATATGAACATATGAGAGGCCATGCCGGGAGATTTCATGCCAAAGTACTGTTGTTTGGAGAGTATAGCCTGATAGTTGGTTCACAGGCGCTTACCATCCCATTCAGGAAGTTCTCCGGATCGTTGCATGGTTTCCCGGGAAACAGGTCTGATGGCGTTCAGGGAAAGGTATCTGAACCTGATGATGGTTCCGGGCTAAACGTATCCGGCAATGCCACTATCTCGTCTGAGGAGACTATTACAGAGATGGCTAAGGTGCAAGCCTCGGGAAAATCGTTACAGGCATATTGTGATTATCTGATAAATCAGCCTGCCAATATAGTGTTTTCTGAGGGTGCCGCATCAGGGAGTAACCCAGTAGCTTCTTTTTTAGACATCCTCGACCTGGAGGCATTTAAAGAAGACCTTGGCAGTGGCATGTATTTTAAGTCGGATATTCCGGAAGGTTACGGGCTTGGCAGCTCCGGGGCCCTTGTCGCAGCAGTATATGACCACTATGCCTATGAAAAAATTAGTCCTTCAACGGCATATGACTTTGAAAGATTAAAATCCATATTAGCAGCCATGGAGTCAAGGTTTCATGGCACAAGCTCAGGTGTCGATCCACTGAGTTGTTATCTGAACACTGGGCTGCAAATGGATACCGGCAAACGACAGACGTTTAAAACGATAACAGCGTTTCACCCGATAGCAGGCACTTTCTTCCTGGTTGACAGTGGAAGTATCCGGAAAACGGGTCCATTGGTACAAGCCTTTCTGGAGAAGACTAAAAGTCTTGGATTCAGGCGTTTTCTAAGCAAACAGTATGTGCCGGTAAATAATGCTTGTATCTCAGCAGTGATTGATGGGGATGAAGTATCACTCGAAAAAAATATGCGTCTGATCTCTGAGCTTCAGATACAGCATTTCCTGGAAATGATCCCTCCGGGGCTCTACGATATATGGAAGCATGGGCTGATATCCGGCGCTTACGTCCTAAAGCTGTGTGGCTCAGGCGGTGGCGGCTTTTTGCTTGGCTATACCAAATATCCTGAAATCCTCCATCAATCATTTCCAGACCACCGCTGTTTACAACTTCCCTTGCCGAAATAATTTTAATCCTTGATGGGCTTCAAAAAAACAAAAGGATGGTATCTTTGCAAACATATGAAACCCACATGACGTGCATGTCACAAAAGAATATGTACCGAGCGAAGCGAGATCATGAACACAAATGAAATGAACTATAAGTGAATAATAACGTAAG
>SKYG01000272.1 GCA_007128045.1 Bacteroidales bacterium
ATGAAACCATGACAGATGTATTTGCTGAGAAGGCAGAAGCATTTATCAATAAGAATCTCGACCAGCCGTTTTTCCTGTTCCTGTCGATGCATCAGAACCATGTACCAAGAATACCCCATCCCAGATTTGTAGGGAAAAGTGGCGTCGGACTGCGTGGCGACCATGTGGTGGAGCTAGACTGGATCGTGGGCGAAATGGTGCGGGTGTTAAAAGAAAGTGGCCAGTATGAGAACACCATCATTATTTTTTCGAGCGACAATGGGCCGGTGCTCTTCGATGGGTATGATGACGGTGCATTGGAGCATCACAACAACCACGATCCCAGCGGCGGATTCCGGGGTGGCAAGTATGTTGCCTTTGAGGGTGCCACCAGGATGCCTACATTGTTACAATGGCCTGAAAGGGTGAAGCCCGGAAAGGTGTCAGATGCTTTGATTAGCCAGGTGGACTTTCTGGCATCATTTGCATCTTTGGTTGGAGGCGAATTACCTGAAGGGATTCAGCTCGACAGTCAAGACCATATGCCTGCCCTGTTAGGAGAATCTGATGAAGGAAACGAGTATATTGTGCAGCAGTCGAGCGATGGTCTGGGCCTTCGAATGGGCAAGTGGAAGTATATTGAAGCCCATGAACGTTCGGCCTGGGCATATGACCGACACAACCAGGGCGAACCCAACAAGATGCATATAGACATGCCCGCTGCCACAGAGTATCTTTTTGACCTGGAAGCTGATCCTGGTGAAACCACAAACCTGGCCGACAGATACCCGGAGAAATTACAGGAATTGGCACGCCTGCTTGAACGGGTTACTTTAACTTGTTTGTAATAATGGGTTGATGAGACTTGCAATTATTCTTCCCGTCTTATTGCTGTTTTCCTGTTTTTATTGCGGTTCAGCGCTTCTTGCACAACAAATCTCAATTAATGAGGTCATGGCATCCAATTCAACAACAAAAGATGATGAGGATGGTGATTATGAGGATTGGATCGAGTTATACAATTTTGGCAATGTAGCTGTTAACCTTGAAGGCTTTTGGCTGACAGATAATTATAATGATCTGTTTCAATGGATGTTTCCTCCGGTAATTATTGAGCCTGGTCATTTTCTATTGATATGGGCATCAGGTAAAGACAGAAGACCTGACTATGGGCTGGTGAATGGGGTGAAGAGAGAGCTGCACACCAATTTCAGTATAAGTTTTGAAGGGGAAGAGATTCTTTTGGTAGGTGCGGACAGCATAATAATAGATGAGCTTCCCCCAACCAGAATACCAACTGACATTTCCACAGGCAGGAAGCCTGATGGTACCGGTGAATGGATGTATTTCACTGATCCTACTCCCGGTCTTGGTAATACCACTGAAGCATTTTTAGGGATTCTGGACGCTCCGTCTTTTTCATCGCCGGGAGGTTATTACCCCGGTACTTTTGAACTTACATTATTTCACACTAAAGATGATGTACGTATCATCTATACCACTGATGGCTCGGAGCCAGCTAAAGGAAACCTGATTGGCAGTACTTTTTTGTACAGGAGGGCATACCGTAGGAATCTGAATCAACCAATAGCAGGTCCGCTAATCAGCAGGACATACAGGTCATATGAACATACTGGCGTTATTCCCATCCAGGACAAAACAGGAAGGGAGGAAACACAAACAGTCATTAATACACGATGGGAACCAACACCCATTGTACCACGTGAGGCCCCGTTTACCGGAACAGTGGTCAGTGCCAGAGCGTATAAAGAAGGATATATCCCAAGTGAAATCAGATCGCATACATACATTATCAGAGAGAAACCTTATCCTGTCCCGGTCATGTCGCTGATACTGCCTGAGGCATCATTTTTTGATTACTATAATGGGATTTATGTACCAGGTTACACGTTCGACAACTGGCGGATGTCTAATTGGAATGCGGATGTCAGGGGTAATTCTCCAGCCAATTTCAATAACAGGGGCGATGCCTGGGAACGGGAGACCAATATCGAATATTTTGACGAACAAGGAAATCTGAATTTTAACCACAGGGCGGGCGTCAGGCTGCACGGGGGCTTTAGCAGGAGCTTTCCCCAGAAAACCTTGAGGTTATATGCACGCAGTGAGTACGGCACAAATGAGTTTATCCATCAACTATTCCCTACCAAAGATACTGACAGGTTTAAACGGTTTATAATGAGAGCTTCCGGAAATGATAGCTGGTCCACCTTCTTCCGTGATGCGATGATCCAGCAACTGGTCATGAACCGTCCGATAGATACCCAGCATTGGCAGCCTGTGGTTACGTTTCTTAATGGAGAATATTGGGGTATCCTCAATATGAGAGACCGATACGATCAGTATTATTTATCCTATAAGTATGGTGTGGAACCTGACAAGGTAGATCTGTTGCAGCGAAATGCCGTTCCAAAAACTGGTGGGAACTCACATTATTTACAGATGATGGACTATGTAAGGAATAACAACCTGGCTTTTCAGTCGCATATTGACCATGTGAACACCATGATGGATATTGATAATTTCATTGAGTATTATGCCATTCAGATGTATATCAACAATCAGGACTGGCCACAAAACAATATTGACTTCTGGAGGCATCAGACTGATTCGTACAACCCCGACGCTTTTTATGGGCATGATGGCAGGTGGCGCTGGATGCTCTTTGATACAGATTTTGGTTTTTGGCTGGGCAACAGGGCGCCTTCACAAAATACCCTGGCACATGCTACCCTCGCAACTGGTGCCCGGGCCTGGTCAACCGAATTGTTCCGGAACCTGCTCGACAACCAGAACTTCAGGGATGATATGGTAAACAGACTTGCCGATCTGATGAACACTGTTTTTTATCCTGATACGGTGTTGGATAAGATTCATAAGATGCAGACACTCTACGAAGAGATTATTGACGAGCATATTGCCAGATGGACTCACATTTCATCCAAATCTTCATGGTACAATGAGATCGGTAAGATGAGGTCTTTTGCCACACAAAGACCTGCGTTTATCAGGCAGCATGTGCAGCAGTACTTCAACCTGACGGGTCATTACAATTTTACAGTGCATGTTGCCAGTGGTGCAGGCGCCATCAGAATTAATTCTATCGAGATCGACAATCCTTCCAACTGGACAGGTGTATATTTCAACGGTGTTCCTGTTCAGGTTGAGGCAATTCCTGCCAAAGGATACCGGTTCAGCAGATGGGCAGGGACATCCAACTCGTCGTCCAAGAGCGTAACATTAAGCAGGTCGGAGGCTGCATTTCTTGAGGCACATTTTGAAAAAGATGACGAGCCTGAGTTAATCTATTTTTGGGCGTTTGATGGCTCCCTGGTCAATAATACCCCGCTGGAGTTCATAGATGCCAGGTATCATGCAATCAATGAGGCTACCCTTACGTTTCATTCCTCTCTGGAAGGATATCCCTACACCGCTGACCATCCCGACTGGAGAAGAGCCTCCATGGAACGACGCAATATGCCTACTGATATCAACTACCGCGTGGAAGGCAACTTTGGGGTTGACTATGATCAGGCCAACTTGCGAGGTATACAGGTAAAACAACCATTTATGAGTGAATATGGTGAGAATATGATGGTGTTTCATATGCCCGGTAACAATTATAAGGATATGGTATTCAGATTTGCTGCGAAAGATGAAGGTGCTGCCGAATACCTGCTGATAGATTACTCAGCAGATGAGGAAATAAGCTGGATCACTGCTGGTCTGGAGTCGGATACTTTTACTCTCTCAGACGATTATCAGCTTTATACGGTCGATTTTACAGGGGTATCTGTTGTAGATGATAATCCGAACTTCAAGATTCGCATTCGTTTTGAAGGAGATAGCCTGGATGTCGATCATGGAAACAGGGTGAGTTTTAACAATTTCAGCCTGGATGGAATGTTATTGGATGTAATTAATAAGCCTCCTGAGGTGGTTGCTCCGGTTCACCTGCAAAAAGTAATCGAAGATGGGGAACCCTTATTGCTGAACCTGAATGACAAATTTAATGATCCGGATAATGATCCGTTGACGTTTACTGCCAGTAGTACCTACCCGGATTTTGTCAGGGTGCAATTAAATGATCATTTACTAGAGGTTATACCACTGAGACGAGGTGATTCCGAAATTATCATCACGGCAGATGATGGTAATAATCCCATTATCAGCCACAGCTTCCGTATACTTATTTATCCCAAAGCACATGTGATCAGTGAAGGTGGATTCGCATTCAATGAGTGGGATGAGAACCATCCTGACAGGATCTATCCTGCACATATGATATTTCTTCAGACTGACACGGATGATCCCGGTTTGAGTTACCCCTTGTTATATCCTTATCATATCGAAACGGATGATTACCACGCAGATGATCTGGGTACCACCGGTTTTCCATACAACAACACGGGGCGTACGCGCATCAACGGACTGGGTGGCGATGGTCTTTCATTCATTAATACCGGCAGGGGCAGAGACCTGGGTGGTGCTTTGGTTGCTATCAATACCAAAGGAGAGAATGAAGTGTTTGTCAATTGGCTGGGAGGTACAATCCAGCAAAACCAAAGGATTTATGCCTTCAGGATGCAATATCGTGTTGGAACGGATGGCCCTTTTAAGGATGTTATTGACAATGGCAGGATCCCTCAGTATATCGCCAATGCCGACGGTCATGCCAGGTATTTTGGAGGCATAAAACTTCCTGCAGAGGCCATGGATAAGGAATATGTGCAAATACTATGGCGTTATTACCATATTGCCGGTGATAGTGGTACGAGATCCCAACTGTGGCTTGATGAGATTGAAATGGCGAATTTTACAACAGGCATTTCAGAACCTGAGAACCTGCCTGTTCAAATAAATGACATTCATGTATTTCCGAACCCTGCCAGTAACTATGTTCATGTAGTTAGTGAAAGTCCGATCACCTTTACCGATATTGTCAATATTTCCGGAACGGTTGTATCACGTCATATGGAAAATGGAGGAGAAATCAGAATCCCCCTGGATCAGTTACGTACAGGAATGTATTTTATTCGCGTGTACACCAGTGATGCTGTGCATGTTCATAAAGTTCAGGTGGTGAGGGAGTAATTACGTTAATGAGTTAATATCTGGATAAGAAAGGTTTTTGGTGAAAATAATACCTTATTCTGACAGAAATTTACGAATTTATGACATATTCGTTATAGCCAATGAGCAGGATTATCATTTTATTTGCTCATTGGATTTTTATTTACATAAATATTAGAGTTATGCAGGCTAATCAATTTTTTAAAACACACAAAGGCTTCATCAAGGTTGTTACAAGTATCTCCCTATTAGGATTTACCGGAATTCCATCATTGACAGGTGCTGAGAGTACAACATCAGACATTGATGATATCAGAGGCAGTAAACCCAATATTATTTTTATTCTGGCCGACGATATGGGGTATAATGACCTGAGCATTAATGGTCAATCCAATTTCAGAACCCCCGCGCTTGATCGGATGGTGACAGAAGGGATATTTCTGGCCGACCATTATGCAGGTAGCACTGTTTGTGCTCCTTCACGCGCTGCCTTACTCACGGGTCAGCACACCGGACACGTATATCAGCGAGGCAATGGAATGATAGAATTTCGTCCGGACCCATTTGACATTACCATTGCTACCAGGCTGCAGAATGCTGGCTATCATACTGCCATGATCGGGAAGTCGGGTGTTGGGTGCAACTCTGACAATGCCACCCTGCCCAATGACAAGGGATTTGATCATTTTTTCGGTTTTCTGGCACATGCGGCTGCACATAGGTTTTATCCGAAACAATTAACCAGAAATGGGGAAACGATCAGCTATCCAATCAATGACGGCCATACCGGTGAACTTTACAGCGGCGATCTGTTTCTGGATGATGCACTAAGATACCTTGATCAGCAGGGAACCACAGATAAACCATTCTTTTTGCATCTGGCGATCCAGCAACCCCATGCGGATATGTCGGCCCCCGCAGAGTTCAGACAGCCATTCATCGGGCAATTTGAAGAAAATCCCCGTCCTACAGGAGGCTATCGTCCTCAGGATCACCCCTCCGCGACTTATGCAGCCATGATCACATATGTAGATCACACGATAAGAAGGATCCTTCAGAAGCTGCGTGAATTGGGAATTGAAGAAAACACCCTGGTAATCTTCAGCTCTGACAATGGTTCCTATTCTGAAGGGGGCTATCATTATAGCATGCATAACTCCAATGCGCCTTTCAGAGGCGGGAAGCGCGACTTGTACGATGGAGGCATCAGGGTGCCAACCATTGCCTGGTGGCCCGGAACGATTGAGCCCGGTCTACGATCCAACCATATATCGGCGTTTTGGGACTTTGCCCCTACAGCCCTGGAGCTTGCCGGCCTACCTGTCCCAGAAGAGATGGACGGTATCTCCTACCTGCCAACCCTATTGAATATACCAGAGGAGCAGCGGCAACATCAGTACCTGTACTGGGAATTCTATGAGCAAGGTGGCAAGCAGGGTATCAGATATGGAGAATGGAAAGGCATCAGGCTCAATGTTCGTCAGGATCGCAATGGACCGATCGAACTGTACAATATTGTTGAAGACCCGGGTGAGACCAACAACCTGGCTGAACGGCATCCCGACATCGTAGCCCGGATAGCGGCTTTCATGGAGGAAGCTCATGAACCTGCAGAGTTTGAGGGGTTCAGGTTTTAAAGGGATATTTACTTAGCCTGAATAATACAGGCCAAGTCATTTATCAACATTAAATCGCAGCATGTATGAAATCTAATAAATCGCTTATTGTTTTCAGCACAGTTTTTTTGATCTGCTTGTTTGGATCAACCACCTTAACCCAATCGCTATCTCATGATATACCTGTTATAAAAGAGCAGGTAGTCCTTTCACATGTTGAAGATGGTCATAGGGTTGAGGTGACAATCCCAACCTACTTATCCGACCTTTCAGATTACCTGGGGATATCAGCAACAATTGCCAATACTGGCAGCCATTTATGCCAGATTGATGGATTCTTTAATGGCCGACCAAACATTGGCAGTACAGTATACCTCTACCCAGGGGAAATAAAAACGATGGAAGTTCTTTTTAAACGCATGACAGAAAGAGATACAACCTATTTTCCTGCCATGAATGGCCTGCCTGGCGGATCCTTGTTGCATTGGGATGCAGTTCATACAAATCCCGCAACTGCTGAAAGGATAACTTTTATTATCTCCACAAAGGATAAGGGTTCTGTTATCATTTCGGATATAAAGCCCTATGGCAAATATAAGAATCCTGAAATGGTTGCGTCCAGAGAGGGGTTCTTTCCATTTATTGACAAATTTGGGCAATTCAAGCATGACACCTGGCCGGGAAAGGTCTATAGTGTGTCGGAAATGAAACAGGCAATTGACAATGAACGGCATGAGATATCCAAAATCCCATCACCTGAGGGAAGAAACAGGTTTGGCGGTTGGGCCGAAGGCCCCAGACTTGAATCAACCGGGCATTTCAGAACGGAAAAAGTGGATGGCAAATGGTGGCTGGTAGATCCGGAAGGATATCTGTACTGGTCTCATGGGTTGACCTGTGTTAGATTTAACAATGCATACACCCGTATTTCAGAGCGTGAACATTTCTTTGAGGAGCTTCCCTCTGAAAATGATCTTCTATATGATTTTTTTAGTAACAACAACTTCAATTTTACTGCAGCTAACTTGTATAGGAAATATGGGGAGGACTGGAAAGAAAAGAGTACCATTAACGTGTTGAAACGCATTAAAAGCTGGGGTTTAAATACCATTGCAAATTGGTCTGACCCAGATATATACCTATATCATGAAAACAGGATTCCTTATACGGTAAACATTAGTGGCCCATGGCCAAGACTTGACGGTAAAGATTTTAAATTTCCGGATGTGTTTAACCCCAGATTCCGCGAGGTCGTGGCGCAAGCCATGCAAAATAACGGTGCAAAAACTAAAGATGACCCTTATTGTATTGGTTATTTTATTGATAATGAATTATCTGTATCCAATCTGACCATGCGTTTGATGAATCAGCCAGCAAATGGGTTTGCCAAACAAGCCTTCATCGAGTATCTTAAAGACAAGTACGGCACGATTCAGAAACTAAACCAGAGCTGGAGCACCAGTTATGCTAACTGGGGGGTTCTGGAACAACTTACCGAGTTACCGGACCAGGCAGCAGATGATGGCAAAGAGTTTGATGTGGTCATAGCAGATCTATATCATAAAATATGTAGAGAAGAATTGAAGAGGGTTGCTCCACATAAATTGTACCTGGGTTCCAGAATACATGGTAACCAGGTTGATTTTATTAAAAGTGCTGCCCGCTACTGTGATGTGGTTACTTTTAACAGGTACAATTTTACTGTTGAACGTCTTACCCTTCCCGAAGAATTTGATCTGCCAACCATGATTGGTGAGTTTCATTTTGGGGCACTGGACAGAGGACATTTTCATACGGGATTGCAGAGTGTAGCCAATCAGGAGCAGCGTGCAGATGCATATTATCATTATGTGAAAGGTGCCCTGACAAATCCACAGATTGTCGGGACACACTGGTTTCAATATGGTGACCAGGCCTTTACAGGTCGTGGCGACGGTGAAAATTATCAGATCGGTTTTGTTGACATTGTAGACAATCCTTACCCTGAAATTGTTGAGGCTGCGAGGAAAATAGGATACCAGTTATACGAGATCAGAGCAGAGTGATCTCAATAAAATTGTTTTTTTTGGTTCCCAATGCAAATATGGTTAAGTTTGACAGAATTATTGTCGTTTGTTTTTCATTGATACTTGGATTATCTTCTTGCCACACCGTGAGAAGAGCGGCAGACGAACCGCATCGGGATATTTCTCCGGAGTTTTATATTTACCATAGTGACAAGCTGGGTTACCGGCTTGTAGGCAATGAGAATCCATTGCTCATTCGTGAGGTGTCATCATGGATGGGGGTGCCGCATCGTTATGGTGGAATGAACCGCTCAGGTGCAGATTGCTCGGGCTTTGTATGGACTGTGTACATGAATACCTTCAATACACGTCTTCCCCGATCAACAGAAGAAATGTCAAAGGCTGTACGAAGAGTCAGGATGAGACGATTACAGGAAGGTGACCTGGTTTTTTTCAGAACGATGGGCAGGAAAGTCTCTCATGTCGGGATATATTTAAGCGATAACAAGTTTATTCATGTGTCAACCTCCCGGGGTGTCATAGTCAATGATTTAAGCGAACCATATTATGCCAAAAGGTTTGTTTACGGAGGCAGGGTTGTGAGATAATCACCACATCATCTCCCTCAAAAGCAACTTTTATTTTGATAATCAGGCCATACACCAGTTGTGAGAAAACAATAATATCCTGATTTTAATCGTGTTCGTTGCAGGTGTGCTTGCAGATATTTCTCCTCTTTTATGATGGCTTCGGCAAACTGGCTGTCGTCGGTAATTTTTCCTTCCCAGATAGCATGTTTGTATTGTCCGTATTCATTGATAAAAGGGAAAAA
>SKYG01000024.1 GCA_007128045.1 Bacteroidales bacterium
CAGCATTGAGCAGTTGTTGTCAGACGTTGAACAAAACAACACCACACTTAAAGCCTTAAGCAAACACATTGACGCAAGGCATCTGGAACACAGAACAGGGATTTTTCTTCCAGATCCTTCATTTGAGTATGCTTATCAATGGGGTGACCCGGCAAGCATAGGTCCGAAAAAGAATGTAAGCCTGAGGCAGTCCTTTGCATTCCCAACCGTATACGCTTACCAGAACCAGGTCTCCAAAGCCCGTAATGAGCAGCTTGCCATGGAATATAACCAGCAGCGGGTGCAGATCATGCTGGAGGCCCGTCTTCTGTGCTATGATCTGGTCTTTGCCAATGCCAAGGTGGCTGAGTTGGAACAGCGGCTGCAGCATGCCCGCGATCTGATGGTGGCCTATGAAAGAATGCTCGAGGCAGGAGAAACCAACCAACTGGAGGTAAACAAAGTACGTATAAACCTGGCCAGTACCCAGCAAACTTATGAGGTACAGCAGATCGAAAGAGAACAAACGCTATCAGAGCTGCAACGACTCAACGGTGGGCACCCCATCGAACTGAGCGACACAGAGTTTCCCCCTCAGTTGTTGCCTGCCGACTTTGACCGGTGGTACCAGGAATCAGGACAGCAGATTCCTGGTTTGCAATGGTTGGAGCAGGAAGCAGCGATCAGCCGCACCCAGGTCAGCCTGGCCAGGGCACGCAGCTTGCCGGGCTTTTCTGCCGGATATGTAAGCGAGGCCCTCACCCACGAGCAATTCAGGGGTTGGGCGGTAGGCATCACCATCCCACTCTGGGAACAAAAAAATACGGTAAAGTTGGCACGGGCCAATGTATACGCTATGGAAGAAACCGTTAACGACCAGCAGTTACAGTATTACAATCATATGAAATCTGCCCATGCCACCGCTGTAAGCCTGCAGCAGTCGCTGAGTGTGTACCAGCAGAGCCTGGTAGATGCTGAACATGCTGATTTGCTGCAACAAGCCTGGCAGCAGGGAGAGATCGGCCTGATCAATTACCTGATGGAGTTATCATACTATTATGATAGTGTGGACCGGCTGCTTGAAACCAGGAGGGAGTTCAGCAGGGTGCTGGCGGTGCTGAATCAGTATTCAGCATATAGTAGTGAGTGATCCGCATTCTGGCATAGCTAGTCACTGGCCAAATCACAGATTTTTAAAACTCAAGTTTTTCACCCAAATCGCAATATTTATGATATATGCGGTCATACTTTTCCACATAACCGGGTCTGGGGAGGTATTCTTTTTCGAATCCATTGCCCATGGCTTGCTGTGCGGCGTTAAAGTCCGGATGGACATCAGCTACCACGGAAGCGGCCATGGCCGATCCAAGCGCACAGGTTTGTTCATGACGAGCCACCTGAATGGGCATATTCATCACGTCGGTAACGATTTGCATGACAAAGGGTGATTTTTTTGCCACACCACCCAGAGCGATCACACCATCAATGCGAACTCCTTCTTCCCGGAATCTATCGACAATCCGCCTGGATCCAAATGCAGTGGCTTCGACAAGCGCCCGAAATATGGCCGGTGCGTTTGTTCCAAGGGTAATCCCTGTAATCGCCCCGGTAAGTAACTGGTTGGCATCCGGAGTTCTTCGCCCGTTCAACCAGTCAATAGCCAGAACGCCCGATTCTTCAGGGTCGATATCAGCTGCAGCATGTGTTAAGTTATCAATTAAAGAGTCGGTTATTTCGTCAGTCAATTGTTCCAGGGTCTCCCGTGACATGGTCTTATTTGACTCAAGCGCATGTTTAACCGGCCAGAGGAGCATATTTTTAAACCAGGCAAAAACATCTCCAAAAGCTGATTGTCCTGCTTCAAGTCCTAGCATTCCGGGAATAATGGAACCATCTACCTGTCCGCAAATTCCACTTACCAGCTTATCGCCTAACTCCCCTTCAGGAACAACCACCATATCACAAGTAGAGGTTCCCATCACCTTGCTCAGATAATAAGGCTTGATCTCACCTCCAACTGCGCCGAGATGCGCATCAAAAGCCCCTACCCCTACAGTCACATTTTCGGGAAGTCCCAGTTTTTCTGCCCATTCACTGGTTATGGTGCCTGCGGCTACATCGCTGGTAAAAGTGTCCTTGTATAACTTATCACGCAATCCGGTCAGCAAAGGGTCCAGCATTTTCAGAAAGGTTTCTGAAGGGAGGCCTTCCCATTCCGGATGCCACATGGCTTTATGGCCTGCAGCACAACGGCTTCTCTTCACAAGCGATACATCATTCACACCTGTGAGCAGGGCCGGAATCCAGTCACAATGCTCAACCCATGAATAAGCAGCTTCCCTGACCTTCGAATCATCGCGTAATATGTGAAGAATCTTTGCCCAGAACCATTCTGAAGAATACACCCCTCCTTCGTATTTGGTGTAATCAGTACCGCCCCAGGAAACGGCCAGTTCATTGATTTCTGCGGCTTCCCCCACTGCAGTATGGTCTTTCCAAAGGACAAACATGGCATTGGGATTTTCAGCAAATTCCGGATACAAAGCAAGTGGTACCCCTGCTTTGTCAACAGCCACCGGAGTTGATCCGGTGGTATCAACGGACAGGGCAACGATATTCCTTACGACATCTTCGGAAGCCTGTGCTAAAGCACCTTTTAAAGCCTCTTCCAGACTCTCGACATAGTCAAGCGGGTGCTGCCTGAACCTGTTCCGGGAAGCATCACAATATTCATTCTTTTTCCACCTTTTATAATACGACACACCGGTGCCTGCTTCTTCTCCGGTTTTCGCGTTTACAATCAGGGCCCTGACTGAATCGGTACCGTAATCAAGCCCAACAACATATTTTTCCATTTCAAAGTCCTTTTCCTTTAAATTTCTTTTTTTTGCCGTAATAGGCTCATTTAATTATACGCTCATTAACTTTTCTCAAACCTGTAAAACATATCGTTCCAGCGCAATTCATTTTTGAAGGTACGAACATCGGTCTTTTCATCGATAATCAGGTATTCCAATCCGGCCATTTCTGCAAAATGCTGCAATTGAACAGGTTTAACATCAAAGCTAAAACCCGTATGGTGAGCACCCCCGGCAAGAATCCAGGCGGTAGCAGCCACCTTGAGGTCGGGATCCGGTGCCCATAAGGCGCGTGCGACCGGAAGTTTTGGAAGATTCTCGGGCTTCACCGAGTTTACAGTGTTTACCAGGAGCCTGAACCGGTTCCCCATATCGAGCAAAGTCGCATTCAGGGCCTTTCCTTCTTTGGCACCAAATACCAGCCGGGCCGGGTCATCTTTTCCTCCGATCGACAGCGGATGAACCTCCAGTGATGGTTTTGAAACGGCAATGGAGGGACAAATTTCGAGCATATGGGCGCCAAGCACCTTCATTCCTGAAGGGTGCAGGTGGTAGGTATAGTCCTCCATAAAGGAAGTACCCCCTGAAAGTCCCTCTGCCATAACTTTCATACAGCGTATCAGGGCAGCCGTTTTCCAGTCGCCTTCGGCCCCAAAACCGTAGCCTTTTTGCATCAGTCTCTGAACGGAGAGTCCGGGAAGCTGTTTCAGGCCATGAAGGTCCTCAAAAGTTGTTGTGAAAGCTCCGAAGCCTCCCTCAACCAGGAATTTCTCAAGGCCAATTTCTATCCTTGCGGCTTCGGTAAGTTTGTCCTTTTTGTCCGGATCATTCATGAACCCGCTGGCAAGTTTAAACGTTTCCTGGTATTCATCCAGCAATGTCTTAAGCTCAGAATCTGACACCTGATTTACCCTGTGTACCAATTCCCCTACTCCGTAACCTGCAACTGACCATCCGAGCATGATGCGTGCCGAGACCTTATTTCCTTCCGTAACGGCCACATCCCGCATATTATCACCAAACCTGGCTACCTTTAGTCCCTGGGATTCGTTCCATGCCATTGCAGCCCTGATCCAGTCCTCCATATCCACAGCCAGTTCCGGATCGTTCCAATGTCCAACCAAAACGCCGCGATTGATTTTCATACGGCTGCAGATATAACCAAACTCCCTGTCGCCATGCGCAGATTGGTTCAGGTTCATAAAATCCATATCAATTTCCGTCCACGGAATATCACGGTTAAATTGCGTATGCAAGTGCAGGAAAGGCTTTTTCAACACATCCAGGCCCCTGATCCACATTTGTGAAGGCGAGAACGTGTGCATCCAGCAAACCAGACCGATACAGTCAGGGTCAAAATTAGCTTCCTGACACAATTGAAAAATTGCGTCACCAGAGGTCAGAACCGGCTTAAAAACAATGTCAACCGGGGTCTTGAGTTTTTCGTCAAATTGTTTGGCAATCTCCATGGAGTTATCCGCCACCTTATCCAGTGTTTCCTTGCCATATAAATGCTGGCTTCCGGTAACAAACCACAGGGTTTTCTTCTTACTAGTCGTCATATGATGGATGTTTTAGAATTATTTAAGCACAAAAAAACTTCCGTTAGCAATTAGGTAATCGTATTTATCTTTGTCGAACTTATACAGATAGGCCCCTCTTTTGGATGAGACCTTATCCTTTTCATTCAATTGGGTCAACACTTCCATAGAGAGGATCTTTTTCCTGAAATTCCGCTTGTCGAAATTCTGTTGGTGAATGGCCTCATATAAGCTTTGCAGCTGGGACAGGGTAAACTTTTCAGGAAGCAATTCAAATCCGATGGGCTGTATGATGGTCTTGCGCTTCAGCCTCCGCATGGCCTTTCCCACCATTTCCCCATGGTCGAATATCAGGGGCGGAATCTCATCAATAGAAAACCATTCCGCCCCATGGCTTCTTCCCAGTTCCTCATCATAATCCTTGATATTGATCAGGGCGTAATAGGCCACGGAAATAACCCGGGCATCAAGCTCCCGATTCACCTCACCATACGTGTGGATCTGCTCCAGATAGATATCCTTCAGGCCGGTCAGTTCCTCCAGAATCCGGTCTGCAGCTTCATCTACGCTTTCATTAGCGGCAACAAAGCCTCCCATCAGGGACCAGCATCCTTTACAGGGTTCAAATTTTCTCTTTATCAGCAAAAGCTTCAGGGTATCATCATCAAACCCAAAAATGATGCTATCAATAGCAACGTAGTGTTTATCATGCGATTGGTATCTAGATGTATGTGGCATATCTTACCAGAAATAAATATAAAATGCAAGGGTAATAGAAAGAATGATAACAGTATGTATTACATCCCATTTATTCCAACTGGCACGGGTTTCCTTAAGCTGCTCAGGAGTAGCCGAACCATAGGTGAGACCCACGGTTTTCGACCTGTCTGCCGGTTTTGTGAAAAACGAAACCACTACGATCACTGCAATGCAAAGGAAAAACAGGTAGATGGAATAATGCAGCCAGTTCGGCTGGAGGATAATCCGATACAAAAGTCCGTCGGGGTTAATGGATGATTCGAAAACATTGCTTGCCAGGCGTGTCATCCCCAGTATAAAACCAGTCATCAATCCGGAGAATCCGGCTGCAGGAGTGGCCCGTTTCCAGAATACCCCCAACAAAAATACGGAAGCAATACCCGGGGCAAGCAGCGACTGAACATCCTGTAAGTAAGCATAAAGGACCTGCCCAATTCCACGCATTACCGGGATCCACAAAATGCCAAGGATCACGATCACAACGGTGGCGATTCGTCCCACTTTTACAAGGTGTTTTTCTGTGCTTTGAGGCCTGAGTTTTTCGTAAAAGTCTTTGGTGAACAAGATGGCTGAAGAGTTAAATAACGAAGCCAGAGAACTCATCAGCGCAGCGATGAGTCCGCCAATCACAATACCCCTGATGCCGACCGGGAGCAAGTTGCTTACAAGGGCAGAAAAAGCCGCATCAGAGCTGCTTAGCTCCAGCATTCCTTTTTGATGAAGGGCATATGCGATCATTCCGGGTACCAGAAAAATGAACACAGGCAACAATTTAAGGTAAGCACCGAAGATGGATCCCCTTCTGGCCTGTTTCTGATCCCTGCCCGAAAGCACCCTTTGTACAATATACTGGTCGGTACACCAATACCAGAACCCAATGATGGCCGAACCCAGCAGCACGCCTGTCCAAGGAAAGTCCGAATCCCGGTGCGACCGGATCAGACTGGTCATGGAGTCTCCATGTTCAGTAGTGGTAGCCCCGGCGATTTGCATCAATTCATTCCATCCACCCAGCTCTTTGAGTCCGACTACCATGATAACAATAGACCCAAGCAACAATACCGGAAGCTGCAATACAGAAGTATAAAGCACGGCTTTCATGCCGCCCAGTACAGTATAAACACCAGTAACAACAACAAGACCAATGGCTCCGATCCAGAAAAAGTCGATACCCATCCATTCATCGATGCCAAACACTTCCTTAAAAACGATACCACCAGCATAAACCGTTACCGCAACCTTAGTCAGCACGTAGCTTACCAGTGATATAATGGAGAGAAAGTTCCGCGAGGCTGTATTGTACCTGCGCTCCAGAAATTCCGGCATGGTAAACACCCTGCTTCGCGAATAGAATGGGACAAATACCCATCCAAGGACAAGAATCAGCCATCCCTGCATTTCCCAGTGGGCCATAGCCATACCGGTTTCTGCACCAGCTCCTGCAAGTCCGACAAGGTGTTCAGAGCCAATATTGGATGCAAAAATGGAAGACCCGATAGCCAGCCAGCCAACATTTCGGCTAGCGAGAAAATAGTCGGCGGATGTTTCTTCCTTTTGTTTGACAACCCACCAAATTACCATAAACAAGAGCACAAAAAATGCACCCAGCACAATCCAATCAATAATAGTCATAAAAAATCAGGATTAAATGTATGTTACAGTTTAATTGAAGAACCAATAGCATCAGTTAATGGGTGTAAATATAACACTAATTATAATACAGTGGTAAAAAAAAAGATTAGAAAGGCCATTCGCACACTGTAGTTTCAGAAAGAAACAATTTGTGCAATGACGGATACACGAGTAAACCAACATAGTTTATGATCGCGTTACCTGAATATCAGCGCAATGATTTAAACATGACCCCTGCCACCACCCATCGGCCTGCCTGAGGGAGGTTTGCAATATCTGTATAATGGGTATTGAACAGGTTGGTGCCATCGACAAATAGCCTGAAACGCTTGATGTCATAATGTATACGGACATCGGCGAGCATATACGATTCAAACGGCTGCATCTGCTGAAAAGCGCCATCGGCATATAGCAAATAAGCCCCTGCCCTGTCGCGCCACGACACCAGCAGCCGGCCACCCAACCGGCGGGTAATGTCCACATTGATTGTGATGTCGACCTTGTGGCGCAAATGATCTAAAGCGTAGTTCGAAACATATTCATCGCTTTGCTTGTCAATGTAGGTAAACATATATTGCAGACTTAACATCGGATTTCCAGGCAGGGTACGCAGTGGCATGTCCAGGTAAGCTTCCACCCCTGAGGTGTTCACGATGGTATGGTTCATGCTGAGCCACAGTTCATCAGATGGGTATCTTACCCAGTCGATCATCTGACGGCCCCAGCGACGGTAGGCTGTTACCTCCACAGACAAGATGCCATACATTCCTTTAATACCTGTTTCCAGGCTTGTAGCGCGTTCCGGTTGCAGATCAGGGTTGCCCAGGTTGGTAGGACCACTGTAAAACAGATCGGTAAATGTGGGTAGTCTGAGGGTGCGGTTCATTGAACTATACCAACGCCAGTGCTGGTTAAACTGCCAGCCAATATCAATCCCAGGAAACAAACTGAATCTTTTATCAAGTTCTGCATTCAGGTAGGCCAAAACTCCACCGCTAATTGAGAATGGGCCCAGAAAGGCCGTATGTTCTGCAAACATGCTGAAGCCCGAGCGCTCAAAACTGTGTGTATAATCAACGTCATCGTATCCGGTAACTGCTTTACCTGAGCTCAGAGGGTACCCCAACACATTGCTGTAAATATGCTCAAACCTGTAGTCGACTCCGAGGGAGGTTTGCCCGAACTTGTTCATGATGCTGTAGTTTGAGGCAAATCCTGCGACGTCTGTAAGGTGGTGGTTATGGTGGTGATACCACTCGGGAGCTTCATGACGAAACAGCTCGAAGCGATCGCCATGTCGGCGCCAGTAACTGTTCATGGATAAATTCTCTATCTTAAAGGGGATCAGACTGAGGGAGACAAAGCCGGTTGTTGTTTCTTCAAACTGATCGGGAAACCTGGGAGAGTAAAACCCGTTAGCGCCAAATGCTTTTTGATGATAGCCTGCCTGGGCATCCAGCCGCACCCCGCCAAGGTCGAACAATCCACGGTAATATGCATTTGCCGTATTAAAGTCTGTATTGTGGCGGTAACCATCGCTGGTCATGCCACTTAGTGATAGATGATGCTCAGTTTTACCCATTGACCAGCCACTTGATATTGACAGGTTTCCATACCCGTTTTGCCCTCCTGATAGTGAAGCTGTAAAACCAGTACTTCCCGGTTCTTTGGTGATGATATTGACCGCACCACTAAATGCATTCGGACCAAATAAACGTGCGGCAGAACCTCGTAACACCTCTATACGCTCGATGCTATGGATATCAACAGGAATGTTCAGATTGTGATGTCCGGTCTGGGGGTCTGTGATGTTGACCCCGTTGAGCAGCACCATGGTTTGGTCGAAAGTGCCGCCCCGAATCCCCACATCTGCCTGGACACCAAATCCACCACGTTTCCGGATGTCGACACCACGCGCGGACTGAAGCAATCCGGCAATATCGGGTGAAGGAGAACGTAAAATGTCTGAGGAGGAGATAACCTGCACCGACCGCATCAGGTCGGATTGTAGAACAGGCGTGCGTTGCGCACTGACAACAACACCTTTCAGGTCAAGGTGGTCTGATATGGAATCCAATAGTACCGCATCTGACAGCATTCCCCCATCATCATCGTCCTCGTTAGTGACTCCCACAAGATGAGAACTTCCAGAGCCAATACCCAAAGTTTTTCCTGGTATGGTCAGTATAATGCAAGCCAATGCAAGTACACCAATACGTACCTCAGCCTTCAGGCTATTAAATACGGCATATGATTTCCGGCTCCAATGTGTAAAGGTAAAGGGTTGTTGTATAGGACCGTGTTTAATCATGTTTTTCCATATTTTACCTTAGATTACCTAACCTTGTATAAGTTTAAATTAACGTTAGACCGTAAGACTTTCCGACTTTCGACTTTAGACCTTCCGACCTTTCGACATTCCGACCTTCATACAAAGATAAAGATTATTTTATATGTCGGGGTTCAACGCGTTTGTATCTGAGGCGCAGACTGTAGTCTTCATGCTGTTTTTCTACAATCACCTCCTGTCCGATTTCTGGTAGATGGTCGTCTGAATCATCAACATATCCCTGCTTTTCAACCTCCACTTCCTCATAGATAACCTCCGGGCCAAAAGGTGAAAGCTCTACGGTAAAATAAGCATCCGGACCATCTTTAGGTTCAATCCAGACGAACTCTGC
>SKYG01000279.1 GCA_007128045.1 Bacteroidales bacterium
AAGACTGTAACCCTTTTTGCAGAAAACAATATTTTCGAAAAAAAGGAATTACATGCCCGTTATGAGATTCGCATGGAGAACTACGTAAAAGTGCTCCAGATCGAGTCCAGGGTGATTGGTGACCTGGCTGGCAATCATATCATCCCAACTGCTACCAAGTACCAAAACATACTTGTCGACAATGTTAAAGGACTTAAAGAAATACTTACGGCAGAGCAGTTCAAGGAACAGGCTGATGTGCAGATCCACACCATTTCGAAGATTTCTGAACACATTATCAGCATAAAAAATGATGTGGCTACAATGATTAATGAACGTAAGCTTGCCAATTCCATGGAAGACATATCCGAAGCAGCGAACGCATATTGCTTTAAGATCAAGCCACTAATGGATTCAATCAGGTACCACATAGACAAGCTGGAGATTCTGGTAGATGATGAGATGTGGACATTACCCAAATACCGGGAAATGCTTTTCGTGAAATAGCCCGGTTTTTTTCAATTACTTTAGCCATTACTGGCAGACAAGTATACACCAATGTTACTATTGGTGCTTGTCTGCCGGTTTTTTTTTGCTTAAGTAAATTTTTAACCATAATTTTGATGTAAACTTGAATTGTTTATGCTTATTTCAGGTCAGATGCATCATTATAAATATACCAATCTCAGCGTATGGGGACAAACAGGATGAAGGCCATTTTGCTGACCGGGCCAAAATCACCATTAAGTATTCAGGAGATTGATACTCCGGAGCCTGGCCCGGATGAGGTTCTCATTTCACTAAAAGCTGCATCAGTAAATCACCGTGACCTGTGGATATGGCAGGGTGATTATGGCAATATTAGCTATCCTTGCGTGTTGGGTTCAGACGGCGCCGGAGTTGTTGTAAAGGCCGGTAGTGAGGCAAATCAGGGATGGGTTGATCAAGAGGTTCTGATCAATCCTTCATTGAACTGGGGCCATCAAAGAGCCGGACATAGCAGCAATTTTCAGATACTTGGGGTACCTTCACAGGGCACGTTTGCAGAATTTATAAGCGCCCCCGTCTCGAATGTATACAAATTGCCTGATGGTTATGATTTTATAAAATCTGCTGCGTTGCCTTTAGCCGGACTAACGGCACACCGTGCACTCTTTTATCGCGGCGACCTGAAGGCCAACAATACCATCCTTATCACCGGAATTGGCGGTGGTGTATCCAGTTTCTTGCTAAATTTTGCCGTCAGGGCAGGAGCCCGGGTCTATGTAAGCAGCAGTTCAAATGAGAAAATAAAAAAAGCTGTCGAGCTGGGTGCCATAAACGGAATAAACTATAAGGACGACAACTGGGCAGACCAATTAAAAGAATTTGAACCGGCAGGTATCGACCTGATTATTGACAGTGCCGGAGGCCCCCATTTCCTGCCGCTTATAGATCTGCTTAAACCAGGAGGAAAAATTGTAAATTTTGGCAGAACGGCAGGAAACATACCCGAAATGGCACCCTCACGATTGTTTTACAAACACGCCAGCATACTTGGCACCACAATGGGGTCGCCGGCAGACTTTGAAAGTATGCTTGAGTTTGTTGAGGAGTATAACATGAGGCCAGTTATTGATAGGGTGTTTGACTGGAAAGAAACGGATAAAGCGTTTAATTACCTTCGCAGCAGTGCTCAGTTTGGCAAGGTAATACTTAGAATTTGTTGATTTGGAGAATTGTTGATTTGGAGAACTGTTTTTGTAAGGGCGGGACTTGGCCTGCCCCGACACATAGCAGGATTACTCGTAGGGACAGGACTTGGCCTGTCCTGGGGGAACTGTTGAATTGGTGAACTGTTGAACTGATTATATGATTTATGAAAAAAATTGCATTGGTAACCGGAGGAAGCTCAGGAATAGGTATGGCCATTTCAAAAAAACTGGCCGACCAGGAGAACTGGCACATCGTATCATTAAGCCGCAGTCAGAAAAAAATAGACCGGGCAATTGAGCAAGTCCCCGAACTAAAAAACAAGGTGGAATTCATTACCGGAGATGTTTCCAAACAGGATGAATGTGAACGTGTATTCAGCATGTTGAATAAAAAATACGGACTGCTTCATGCGCTTGTTAATAATGCCGGTGTGGTAACCTGGGGTGGTCTGGAGATGATTGCTGTTGAAGAATGGAATACCATGATCAACATCAACCTCAGCGGACCCTTTATGCTAACCAAAGCAGTCCTTCCGTTACTAAAAAAGGCGCATGGAGCCTCTGTTGTAAATATTTCATCCATTGCATCCATGCACCCTGGAACTAGCGTGGCCTATTCTGTCTCCAAAGCTGGTCTTGATATGCTCACGGAATACCTTGCCGGAGACCTGGGCCCATATAAGATCCGGGTTAACTCAATTAACCCAGGGTTGGTAAAAACGAACCTTCACCTGGATAACAAAGTATTTACTGACAAAGATGACTATCTGGTTATGCTCGACAAAGCTGTGGCGCGCTACCCGATCGGCCGCATCGGAGATCCCGGTGACATTGCCTCTCTAACCTCCTTTTTATGCTCGGATGAAGCATCATGGATAAATGGCGCCATTATCAAGGCTGATGGTGGGGCTACATTATTTAACGACCTTATTCCTCCCAAGAAGGTGTAACCCACATTCTTTCGTCTCAGGATGTTCCCACCACCATCTGCCCGACCTGATATCTTCGCCAGGCATGACGGCACGTGTACAAGGCTGGCAGCCTATACTTGGAAAGCCTTTGTCGTGAAGTGTATTATATGGAACCTTGTTATCTCCAATAAAGGTCCATACATCCTGCTCAGTCCATTCTAGCAAAGGGTTAAGCTTGATGATCCCATTGCCCTGATCCCACTCGGCAAACTTCATGTTGTTTCGTGTGGGAGACTGTTCTCTTCTCAAACCAGTAATCCATACTTCATAACCTTTTAGCGCCCTTTTTAATGGTTCAATTTTTCGGATGTTACAACACAATTTACGGTTTTCGATACTTTCATAAAACAAGTTGATGCCACGACTATTCACCATCTTCTCCACGTTGTCTGCATCCGGAAAAAACACCTGAATATTTATACCATACCTAGCACCTGTTTTGGCAAGCACATCGTAAGTTTCGGGAAACATTCGCCCAGTATCAAGCGTGAAAATGGATACATCAAGCCTTAGGCTTGATATCATATGGGTAATAACCTGGTCTTCTGCGCCCAGACTGGTTGAAAACACAACCTTCCCGGGATGCATACCAACCACAGATGAGAGAATCTCCTGCGCACCCATCCCACTAAGCCGCTCGTGATAAGAATCTGCTTTATCAATCATTTCAGGTATGTAAATTACTAAAAATAATTTATACTATTGTGGCCATAAACAACTCCTCATCTCCTCAACTCCTAAACTCCTCATCTCCTCAACTCTCTACAATGAATCCAGCGTGAATATATCTTTTGCCCTAATGCCTTTGGGAGTTTCTTCCAAGGTACAGCATTCATTTGCATAATCATGCTGAAAAAACAATACCCAGTTGGTATGAACCACATCCTGCAAAAAGGCTTGTTTCTCTTTCATGGAGGTTAGCGGGTCGATATCAAACGCCGGTACATACGGTATAGGTATATTAATCACGGAAGCAATAAAGTCGGCCATAAAGGCAACACGTCTATCCTTATAATCAAATACAGGGATGACCTGCCCGCGTGTATGCCCGTGCTTTATCAAAAGGTTCACACCTTTGAATAATTCACCTTCTTCAAAAATAAATTCAAGCCTCCCGCTGTCAAGAAGGGGTGCAAAATTTTCCGGAAAATAGGAAGCTTTTTCACGGGGGTTGGGGTTCATGGCCCACTCCCATTGCTCTTTGGAGCAATAATATGTAGCATTCGGAAACACTACTTCAGGTGTCTTGCCATCAGCGCCCCATTTGATGGCGCCACCAACATGGTCGAAATGCAAATGTGTCAGTATCACATCCGTAACCTGATTAACGGAATATCCAACTGCAGCTAAAGAACTTTCAAGGCTATAGTCACCAAACAGATGGTAGTAGCCAAAGAACTTGTCACTCTGTTTGCTGCCCATGCCAGTATCGACCAGGATTACCCTCTCACCGGTATCTGCCAGCAGACAGCGAGAAGAGATTGGAATCATATTATTTTCATCGGAAGCAACATATTTAGACCATATGGTTTTAGGAACCACCCCAAAGCATGCCCCTCCATCCATCCGGAAATACTCAGCTATAACAGGATACAACTTCATAAAAACACAATTAAAATATTCGACAAAGGTAATAAAATGTCAGAAATGATGTTTTAGCCTGTATTATTCAGGCATTATATTCAGGTCAGATGCAAGGCGTCGGAAGCCGCAGACATAGTATGCTATTTCAAGGCTTTCGCAACGCGGCAGATGGCCTAAAGAGAATAATGCAGGTAACAGAAATTCTGTAAGCACCCCAACGAAATCAGGTACCTTGACATTATGGATTTCCTTTTATCTTTACAGTTTCTTAACAAGGCATGCTATCATGAAGGTTCATTTTATTGCTATTGGCGGAAGTGCGATGCACAACCTGGCCATCGCCCTACATAAAAAGGGCTATGAAATTACTGGTTCTGACGATGAAATATTTGATCCTTCGCGGCAGCGACTTATCAACTATGGATTGTTTCCGGAAGAATCGGGGTGGCATACCGACAGGATACACAGTCAGTTGAATGCGGTGATACTAGGCATGCATGCCAGGGCTGACAACCCGGAGCTTCTCAGGGCCAGGGAGTTGGGATTGGCAATTTATTCCTACCCCGAATACCTGTATGAACAATCCAAAAATAAAACCAGGGTGGTAATTGGTGGCAGCCATGGAAAGACAACCATTACTGCGATGGTACTACATGTTCTACAGGCCAGGGGCATACAAACAGACTATATGGTAGGTGCACAACTGGAAGGATTTGAGATTATGGTTCAGCTTACCGATGAGGCACCGTATATTGTTATCGAAGGTGATGAGTACCTCAGCTCTCCCGTTGACCCACGCCCCAAGTTTCATATTTACAAGCCCCATATTGCACTGATAAGCGGAATAGCCTGGGACCATATAAATGTCTTTCCCACTTTTGAAATGTACCTTGATCAATTCCGCAGGTTCATCCATTGTATCGAACAAGGGGGATCATTGGTATATTGTGAAGAGGATGCACTTGTGAAAGCCATCTGTAGAGAAGAAGCCACAGGAACAGTATTATTATATCCTTACAGCACCCCCGATTACAAGATCAGCCATGATCAAATAATCATCCAACACGATGGGAATAATTATCCCATTCAGGTCTTTGGAAGGCATAATCTGTTAAACCTTAATGGGGCAAGGCTTATTTGCCAACAAATGGGTGTCAGTGATCATCAGTTTTTTGAAGCGATAGGCACCTTTAAAGGTGCAAGCCGGCGTTTGGAAAAGTTGTTCGACGAGCAGGGCGTGGCTGTTTTTCGTGACTTTGCCCATGCCCCCTCAAAGATACTGGCAAGCACCAATGCGGTCAAAGAGTTTTACCCTGACAAAAAACTTGTTGTCTGTATGGAGTTGCATACCTTCAGCAGTCTGAACGAGAACTTTATTGAACATTACAGAGATACCCTGACAAAAGCTGATAAGGCATATATCTTTTATGATCCCCGTGCTGTTCGTCTGAAAAAATTGCCGGAGTTGAACGAGGATACCATCATGAAGGCATTTAACAAACAGGGATTAACTATATGCACAGACACCCAAATTTTGATGCACCACCTGAAAGAACACATAAGTCCAAACACCAGTTTACTGTTCATGAGTTCAGGGAACTTCGGAGGATTGCTATTCAGTGAGCTAATCAATGATATTCAAAAGATTATCAAATAATGTTGTCATGAAGAATGAGATGTCAGTTAAGCCGGTGCTTGATGAAAGTTGGAAACAAGTATTGCAACAGGAGTTTCAATCTGATTATTTTCTGTCTTTAAAAAAGTTTCTTATTGAAGAAAAAAAAAGATATCAGGTATTTCCTCCCGGACAGCATATTTTTTCAGCGTTCAACCATACGCCTTTCAATACGGTCAAAGCAGTCATATTGGGTCAGGATCCTTATCACGGACCGGGTCAGGCTCATGGGTTGTGCTTTTCTGTAAACAAGGGCGTTGAACCGCCCCCTTCTCTGGTAAACATCTTCAAAGAACTTAACAGCGATGTGGGTAGTGCCATACCACAACACGGCAATCTGGAGGCCTGGGCAAATCAGGGTGTTTTATTACTCAACGCTACACTGACAGTAAGAGCCCATCAGGCTGGCTCTCATCAACGAAAGGGTTGGGAACAGTTTACTGATGCAGCCATCATGGCTCTATCGGAAAAGAGAAATGGATTGGTATTTTTGTTGTGGGGCAATTATGCCCAGGCAAAAGAAATACTGATCAACAAGCATAAACATCATGTGTTAAAAGCACCCCACCCCTCGCCGCTGTCAGCATCACGGGGTTTTTTTGGCTGCAAACATTTTTCTCTTACAAACCATTTTCTTACATCGCAAGGGAAAGAAATAATCAATTGGGCCATAGTTTAATTTTATTCAATCATTTTTTTTTCGAAATTTGCACACTATTAACCATTAAGGTTTATGGTTTTAAAAGACTGAAATTTGGATAATTATATTTTTGGTATTCGGCCGTTGATGGAGGCCATCAGCAGTGGCAATCTTCCTGACAGGGTGCTGTTACAGAGGGGACTTCAAGGGGATAACTTCACCTTACTGTTTCAAAAGATCAGGCATCACAAGATCCCTTTTCAAATGGTTCCTGTTGAGAAGTTGAACCGCGTTACGCGAAAAAACCATCAGGGGGTGATAGCTTTCATATCGCTTATTGAATACCAGCCACTGCACGCCATCCTGCAATCAGTGTTTGAAAAAGGAGAAACACCATTAATCATATTATTGGATGGGATCACCGACGTAAGGAACATGGGAGCATTGGTAAGAACGGCAGAATGTGCCGGAGCCCACGCAGTCATCATTCCGGAGAAAGGAGTAGCACCTATTAACGCTGATGCCATCAAGGCATCTGCAGGTGCCCTTTCACGACTTCCTGTATGTAGAGAGCCATATATTCCCGCAACGATCACCTTTTTGAAGGAATGTGGGCTGGCCGTGCTTGCCCTGGATGAGAAAGGCAATAACACCCTCTACGAAACAGACATGAACAGACCTTTGGCTTTGGTGATGGGCTCTGAAGACAAAGGCATTTCTACAGCTTCGCTGAAACTGTCAGATCAGGTAATATCGATACCGATGAAAGGGAGCATTGGATCATTGAACGTCTCTGTAGCAGCAGGCATTGCATTGTTTGAAGCAGTAAGGCAACGTAGAGACATACCGTGACGATTACTTTCTGACAAAGAACAAGTAAATCATCATCTCGCAAAGGATGATACTGAAAACAAAGTACATACTATGAAGACCGGCATATTTATACCATGTTTTATCGACCAGTTATATCCTGCAACCGGGCATAGCATGGTTAAAGTACTTCGAAAAGCCGGAATAGAGCCTACGTACAACCCATCACAAACCTGTTGCGGTCAGATAGCTTTCAACAACGGGTACTGGGATGAAGCTAAATGTCTGGGTGAAAAGTTTATCAAAGATTTTCTGGAGTATGATTATGTAGTGGGTCCCTCAGCATCATGTATCGGGATGGTTAAAAACTATTATCCGAAGATGTTTTATAACTCTGCCTGGCACAACGAAAACAATTACCTCTCAAAAAAAACATATGAGTTAACAGATTTTCTTGTCAACCTGCTTAAAAAGCCAGATCTTGGCGCTCAATTTGAAGCGAGGGTAACCTTTCATGATTCATGTACAGCCCTGAGGGAGTATGGGTTAAAAGATGAACCAAGAATATTGTTAAGCTATGTAAAAGGACTTGATCTGATCGAGATGAATGAGAGTGATGTATGTTGTGGGTTTGGGGGTACTTTCTCCTTAAAGCACGAACCTATTTCAACCGCTATGGCAGAACAAAAAGTGCAAAATGCACTTTATACTGATGCTGAATATATTGTATCAACTGAGGCATCATGCCTGATGCACCTGGATGCATATATCAAAAAGCACAGATTGCCCATTAAAACATTACATATAGTAGACTTGCTGGCCATAGGGCTGGCGTGAATGTTACTTTGAATTATTGACCTTTCACACACCAATCATTATAATTATCAAACACTTACTGTTACTCATGATACGAAACACCAGTGTTTATCTGCTTTTTAAGATAATTATTCTGCTCTTCGTGGTTTCTGTCTGCCACAAAGCCTATTCCCAAACCGAAGTTGATGAGCGTGCTGTTATCAGCTTTGACAAAGGGTTGGGCTTTTTCGCTCCGGATTCAACCTTTGGCATGAACCTACGTTTCAGGATGCAAAACCGTATAGGGATTAGTACAATCTCCGGAAACAACCTGAGCCTGTCTGAGTTTGAAGCGAATGTGCGCAGACTTCGTCTCCGTTTCGATGGTTTTCTTGGAAAGTCAGGCCTCACCTATTACTTGCAGTTATCGTTCTCGCGGGGAGACCAGGACTGGGATGCATCTGGTTTTCCGGGTATTGTCAGAGACGCCATGGTATTTTACAATTTTTCGGATAATTTCTACATGGGCATGGGTCAGGGTAAGCTACCAGGCAACAGGCAGCGGGTGATCTCCAGCGGTCAACAGCAGTTTGCAGATCGCTCATTGGTAAATGCCTTATTTAATATTGACAGGGATTTTGGATTGATGGCGTATTACTCCAATCATTTGGGTGGGATGCATTACAACCTTAAAGGCGCCATAAGTACCGGTGAAGGGAGAAACATCCCAAAGACAGATGACGGACTCGCATATACTGCGCGTATAGAATTGTTGCCATTGGGGCAATTTTTGAGTGATGGAGACTTCTCAGAAGGCGACCTGGAACGACATGTCAGTCCAAAACTCTCTATGGCAGCAGCCTATTCATTTAATGATAAGGCCGTAAGGGCCAACGGCCAGCGTGGTTCTATGCTGGCCATGCCAACAGATATCACCAGTATTTTTGTCGACATGATTGCTAAATACCAGGGCTGGGCATGGCAGTCCGAATACGCATTCCGGTCTGCATCGGTACAACCAGAAGAAGCCAACATGGTTACAGGCCATGCTTATACCTATACCGGCTATGGTTATAATACCCAGCTGAGTTATGTTCTCCCAAACCATATTGAATTGGCAGGGAGGTATACCCATGCAGCGCCGCATAAGGAAATAAGAACCCTGGAAGCAATAACCACTATATACACAATTGGAGCCACAAAATACATGGGAAATCACCGCAACAAATTACAGATAAACTTGTCATACCAGCAAAATGAAAAACCAAATAAGCTAAATACCGATTTCTGGAATATCATGATGCAGGTAGAGATCGGAATTTAAACACCAACAATCACCTTGTTAGCGGTTTTACTGCGATACTTTTATATATCTCATGTTATACGTATCTTGCAAATGGGTATAGTCTGGAATCCTTAATCTTTAAAACAATCTCTGTACAATGACAATAGGTATTGACATAGGTGGCAGCACTACCAAGATTGTGGGTGTAACCGGTCACCGGCTCATCGAGCCATTAACAGTTGAGGCTAACGACCCAATAGCATCAGCCTCAGGCGCCCTGGGCAAATTCCTCAGCGTGAACGGGCTTAATCTGAACGAGATTGATCAGGTAATCATTACCGGGGTAGGATCTTCTTTTTTAGGTGATCAGCTACTTGGCTTGTCATTGAAAAAGATTGAAGAGTTCAAAGCGCTGGGATACGGAGGCTTATATCTCTCGAAGCTCACCAGCGCCATTATTGTAAGTATGGGTACCGGTACCGCTTTTGTTAAAGCCCACGGACAGTGTATTCAGCACCTTGGAGGTACAGGAGTTGGAGGAGGTACCATATTGGGGTTATCAAAGGCAATGGTAAATCTTTCCAACTTTGAGAATATCATTGAAGTGGCCTCAGAGGGAAAACTTGAACATGTTGATCTGAGCATTGGAGACATATCCCATACAGAAATTGGCAACATGCCCAGCACGCTTACCGCTTCCAATTTTGGAAAGATGAATGACCAGGTAAACAGAAGCGATATCACCAAAGGAATATTAAATATGGTATATCAGGTTATTGGCATGATGGCCATATTTGCAGCAAGGAGTCAGGGCGACAAAAATATTGTCTTGTCAGGAAAGCTGGTAAACGTTCCCCAGGCCATAAGAACCTTCAAGGAACTGTCAAGGCTCTATAAGGTGAATTTTATCGTGCCCGATCATGCCCAGTATTGTACAGCCATTGGGGCTGCCATTTCAGGATCGCCAAAAGATTTTGGTGTAAAAAAAATCCAGTAAGGCACAAATAGAAAAAAACACATAACTTGTAACTTTTTGAAAATAATAGTCTATGGCATTGATTTATTTGTTATCTTTGCAGGAATTTAATTTATCAAAATCGGTCGTTGATGTTATAAAACTTCACGACCAACTAACACCAACATTATTATTATGAAAACCGGAACAGTAAAATTCTTTAACGAGCTTAAAGGGTTTGGATTTATCAAAGATGACGAATCAGAAAATGAATACTTCGTACATGCCACTGGCCTTATTGACCAGGTTCGCGAAGGTGACGAGGTAAGCTTCGAACTGCAGGAAGGCAGAAGAGGTTTAAATGCGGCTAATGTAAAACTTGCGTAATACAGATTCCCACAATCATCTTTAAAAAACCCTCCCGGTACCAACCGGGAGGGTTTTTTATTTCATGCCTTAACTCTAAAATGCCGGAGATTGTATGTAATGGAAAGCATAAAGAACCTTCCCAGGGTGTTTGTTCTTAAATCCTCTACATAAGTACCAGTCACATTCCGAGTAATGTTGTCATTTTGATTCATCAGGTCAAATACACTTATGGTAATCTCTCCAAGATTGTTTTTAAATAACTTACGGCCGATGTTGGCATTCCACAGGTAATAATTCTGATTAAAATCTCTGCTCAGACCATTATAAGAGAGGTGGTTAAAATCATTACGGATCACCCACTTTGTCGCCAGAATCAAACTAAAGCGCAGTCCGACGATCTGGTAGAGATAGTTGTTATTCAATCGGGGCTGCAATGAATTATCCACAATGGTATAGTTGGCGTTGTAGGAAGCAGAAAAATCGACATTCTGACTAATATTGCTCGAAATTGACAGTCCGCCTGACGTGGTGTAATTATTGGTTAAACTGGTTTGATTGTTTATCAGACTGGGGATTCTTCTAAAAGACGTTCCCCCATTAACATTTAAATTGCTTTTTATGAAACGAAATGGGAAACCATAGGCAAAGTTCATTCTTAGGGTTGCAAAGCCATCCAGATTTACCGGCATGGCAAGTTGTGATCCTTGTTTAAGCTTAATACCATTAGGCAATATGGTGTCTCGGCGTGCAATCAGGGTTGAATTTCCAATATAATCATTGGTAAAGCTTCCCATGACAAACACAAAGAAATTGGTAAGTTTCTCATTGTTAGAAGTCGTATATCTGGAGGTAAAAAAGTGGCTATAAGAATGATCCAGATTTGGATTTCCTGTTCTTAGCAGCATTGGATTTGAGTTATTGACAACATCCTGTAACTGATTAACAGAGGGTGGGCTTGTGCTTGCGCGATAATTTACCCGCAGGGATTTTCCTCGTCGCATATTATAAGTCAGCGTAGCGCCTGGCAACATGTTTTTAAATGTGCGCTCCAGTTCATACGTATAGGGAAATTCCCTGTCAGCTGTGAGTGAGGCATGTTGATAACCCAGATCGAAGGTGATATTGAACTCTCCTACGCGCAGCCGATAACCCAGCGAACCTCTCTGTGTCAGGTAGTCACTGCTCATCCTGTTAGATAGTTCCAGTTCAAAGATATCGTACCCCTGCCCTATCTCATCCCAACTATTGGTAATACGATCGGTCATACTTTTTGCATTTGAGATATTATAACTCAGCTGTAACATTGATCTTTCACCAATCGGTTCTGTATAATTCAAATTGGTCGACAAGGTATTATTCTCTGTATTTGAATCTGACCGTTGATTAAGGTAATCATTGACAGCATATTCATCTGCCTCTTCGGGTGTATCGGTTGAAAAATAAGCATTTATGGCATCAAGATAATACAGGTTGATATTGTTATTAAAGTTGGTGCTTATATTGGTAGAGATGGTTCGTCCAGCCTTATTAAAACGGTAACGATACACCATTGACCCTGAATAGTTATAGCCATTTACATCGGAGTCGAAGTCTGTTTGAGACAAGCTTAACAGGCGATCGTGCGACAATTTATTGCTTGCTTCAAGATAACTATCTGACGCGTTATTTCTTACAGTGGCTCTGGGACTAAACACCAGGGTACTTTTTTCACTGATATCGTAGGTAACACGCATATTGATCCGATGATTGCCATTATTGGTAGTCGACATGCTATTTTCAAGATAATACTGGCTTGCTGCGGTATCCAACAGGTACTGACGCTCAGTAATCTGATCCGTTTTATTGTTTGCCAGGTACAAAAAATAGCTACCTGTAAACCGGAACTTATCTTCTCTGTCGCCATTCGAAAAGTTTACCCCTAGCGAATGGGTGGTATTGTCGCCATCGTTAGTTGCCATTCTGAAATCATTCAGGCTCATACCTGTGTCTGGTGCTCCACCGCCGGTGCTACCGCCTCCTCTTCCACCTGCCATACTACTACCACGCCCCCCCCTGACAGCGCCTCCTATTACACTGCTGATATCATCGCGGGAGAAGTTTTGCTCATTCACGTTGTTGGTCATCCCAAGTACAGAGACACGCGTATTTTCTTTGAATATGTTGGTTGTTATTCCCGCCTGATAGCGATTATCGGCGCCATAACCTGAATATAGCCTTCCAAACTGACCCCTGCGTGAGTCAAGCCTGGTAACAATATTGATTGTTTTGTTCCGTTGACCATCGTCAAAACCTGTCAGTTCTGATTGGTCACTCATACGGTCATATATTTCTATCCGCTCAATAACTTCAGCAGGAAGGTTTCTAAGGGCTATTGAGGGATCGTCACCAAAAAATTCCCTTCCATCAACATACAACCTTCTGACGTTTTCACCCTGGGCAGTCACCCTACCCTGGTCTACGAGAACACCGGGCAGGCGACGTATCAGGTCTTCCGCGCTGGCATCAGGGTTCAGCTTAAAAGCGCGTGCATCATAATCCAGTGTATCTCCCCGCACCCTCATCTGCGGACGTTCACCGGCAATCTCCACTTCATCAAGCAACGTTCCCCTCACCAACTTAATGGTATCCATATCATTTACAGAAGAAAAAGCAACAAAAGGTTCGTCAGAAATATACGACTCGTATCCGACAAAACTTACTGAAGAATAATACCTTCCACGGTTAATGATCAGTGAAAACCTGCCTTCTGCATCTGTAGTTACATGATACACACGGGTCGTATCCATCGCGTGCTTAAGCAACACATGGGCTCCTGGCAAAGCAATATTTTCAGACTCGTCAACAACAAAACCAGATATGACAACGTCTATGACCAGTCCACCTTGTCCACCTAAGCGGCCACCCGGCACGTTACCCTGGCGAACACCCCTTTGGCCAGGTTGTGCAAATAAAATCTGAGAACATAGGATGCAAATAATAACCAGATAAGGCCTCATAAAACAATTCATTATTTTGGTAATCTATGGTTAGACTATAATAGCCATAGAACGTTTAATCATACCCTTGAAAAATGTTGAAGTGTTGAAGTGTTGAATTGTTTAAAAAACAGTAGGGACAGGGCTTGACCTGTCCGAAGAATCTGAAAAGTCGAAGGTCAATATATGCATCTGTAGGGCACTATTGAATGCGCCCTATTGAATACGCCCTGAACTGTTTTAATGATTGGACTTGAAAATTTTGATCGTTTCATGGGTATTTTCTGTAATAACCCGTATGTAATATATTCCTGCCGGAAGCTGTCCGGTATACTTACCTATATCCAATTGATGTTTGCCGGAAACCAGGATATCAACCCGGTCTGAAATCAGTCTCTGACCCTTGATATCGTATAGCTGAATGAAAGCCGTGCCTGAATGATCTTGTTGCCACACTAAGGAGGAGGTGACATCTATCGGATTGGGGAACACCGTTGCCGACATACTGATATCGTTAGCTTCATTCACCATCGTATGATCAATTCCAACCCCCTTTAGAGTAATCTCATAGTTCTCATTATTTGCATTTGATTCAAAGCTCATGGTTGCACTATAGGTTGCGGCGTATTCAGGAGAAAAGACCACCGGAACATCGACAAGGTCGCCTGCAGTAATTGTATATGGAACAGATAGGTCAAGAGAAAAAGCATCATCGGTAATAAAAACATCTGAGATTACAAGCGGTATATTGCCTGTATTTTGCAATGAAATATCCATCGTGAAGTTTTGATTCAGAGACACGTCACCAAAATCAAGTATAGGATTCACAGCATTTATCAGCGCGGCTTCGGCCGGTGCATTGGCCAATAAGGGAACAACCACCCTTGGTTGATGCGGCAGATATACCGTAAAAGCAAGCTCACCGGAATAAGATCCTGGCTCTGTGGGACTGAAGCCAAGCTCAATAGATTCCTGCCCCTGAGGCGGAATTGTGATTCCCGATTTTGTTGCCACATTATACAGGAAAACAGGGTCGCCAGAAAAACCATCCAGGCTAACAGTCAGAGATTCATCACTGGTATTGGAGATTATCAACGTTTTTTGGGTATAGCCTCCAACCACAGCTGGCTCAAAAACAACTTCAGCAGGATCAAAAGCTGGTGTACCCAAGTCAATATTGAGAAATAATGTTTCATGGTTTCGCACCTCCAATCCATCATAAAACCTTACTGGATACCCATCAGATTTTATTGTTACATTATAAGCACCTTCCAGAAGGGGTCTTTGAAAGGCACCTCCCGGCAGGGCAGCAACAACTGTTGAAGATTCGTCGTCGTAATCAGGTATTACAATTTCTGCGGTAAGATATTTATCTGAAGCAGCATCCCTTACCACACCATGAATGCCATACAAGGCCTGGTGCATATAATTGATCAATGATCTGTAGTTATAGTTCCATAGAGCCGGCAGTGTGCTGGTAGGAGGAGATTTCACTACTGACAGTTCCAATGTAAGTTCACGTTGTCTGGCAAAATAGTTCATATAATCCTGGCGGCTTCTTGATACAACATACCAATCACCACCATGAGTAACACCATGATTGAAACTGGGCCCTACGGGGGCCATATAGGTTGACGGGCTGTAATGCCTAGCTGTATCGGCATATTCGTGTGATACAAACTGCCACCAATGATGGTCTGCATGTTTTCTTATATTAGATGTCCAAAAATCGTAGGGATAGTTTACACACTCAATACCGGAATGGATATTTGCCGACATAACGAACTGCAGGGAGTCTGTCAGGTTGATCATGGCTTGTGTTTCGGGTTGGATGTTGGTACCATCGCCCGTAACGACAATTGGATAGTTACGATTCAGATCGATGCCATTGCTATTGGATCTGGTAGCCCCGGAAATGGTGTTGTTATTGTTGGTGTATGTACCGTCGGGGTTTTCGTTGGGACATATCCATATCTCCAGTTTGTCCATCAGGTAAGTGATCGACTCATCCTGGCCATATCCATTAAGCAGATGATGTATAAGCCGCAGCATGAGGTTAAACCCCGGCGGCTCGTCTCCATGCATGGCAGATGTGTACATAAACCGCGGCCGAACCTGATTTGTGCTCTTATTGCCGGTAATTTTCAGGAATAGTAATTTTCGTTCGCTATCCAAAGTTTTAATATTGACCAGTTTGCAAAGGTCAGGAAAATTCGCAGCAAACTGTTGCATCATATCTTCATACGCTTCATACGTAGGATAAAAATCCCACGATTCTATCTCTGAAATATTGACAGAGGCCCGCATGGAATAGCTTTTCTCTGCAAGTTGAAGGCCTGGGGGTACATGTACCAGATAGTTCAATCCCAATTTAAGGAAGGCGTCAAACTCTTGCGTATTGGCATAAGCAAAAACCCTGTCATCCGACATATAATCAAAAGAGATTGCATGCATCAGTGAGTGATACACGTGCTTGTCTGGAATGGGAAAGGAGAAATACACCTCTCCCCTTTCTTCCAGACATGTTTTTGCCGGGATGTCTGAAACGGGAGGCACTAATGCCGGTAGTTCACAGACTGCAAAGAAAGTAAGAAAAATAAGAAATACTCTTCTCAAGGTATTTTTGATGTATGGGCAAAGGAGTTCATTTCATTCAGGATGGTTGATATTTGGTTACTAAGTGCCTTATTAATTTTTACCAGAGGGAGTCGTAATGAATTAAGGCACAGACCTTTCATATGCAGGACGGCTTTTATTCCTGATGGGCTCCCATCGGCATAGATGGCTTCAATAACATCAACCAGCCTGGTTTGTATTTGTCTGGCAGAGACAAAGTCATTCTGCAGGCAGTATCGTATCATCTGAGAAAATTCTCTGGGGAATGCATTGGAAACGACCGAGATCACTCCGTCACCCCCAATGGCCATAAACGGTAAAGCCAGGTCATCATTTCCTGAGATAACTAAAAACTTTTCCGGTTTATATTTTATAATTTTTGCACATTGCGCCAAATCCTGCGAGGCTTCTTTTATACCTATTATTCCGTTCACTTCTCTGGCAATCTGCAAACACGTTTCTGCCTTGATATTGGAGCCGGTTCTTGAAGGTACGTTATACATTATAATTGGAACCGGAGAGATGGCTGCAAGGGCTTTATAATGATAAAAAATGCCTTTTTGTTGCGGCTTATTATAATAGGGGCTGACAGACAGTATCGCATCGATACCCTCGAAAGAGGTTTGTCGAATGGAGTTTTCAATTTCCTGGGTGTTGTTACCTCCAATGCCGATAACAACAGGCACCCGTTTATCAACCATTTCAACAGCAAAATTTATCACTGCACATCGTTCGTCTGTATTCAATGTCACAGATTCTCCTGTAGTTCCTAAAAAGACGATATATTCAACCTGATTGCCAATCTGGTATTCAATCAGATTCTGGAAAGATTTGAAGTCAACGTTTCCATCTTTATTAAAAGGGGTAACGATAGCTGTTCCGGTTCCCCTGAATTTTTCAAACATCAGATTCTGGTTTTTTTATGATTTTTAAATAATGAATGACATGGTTCATAAGGTCTTCCAGGTTTACTTCATCAGACACCTGAATTAACAGATCAAATATGTCTACCTGTTCAGGATTAAACCTGCCCACCTTATATTTTGCATTTGATATACCGGCAATAAACTTGGTATGGAACAGGGTTGAAGGAGACAAATCGATCAATATATCCAACTGATCATCAACAAATTGATTCATCAGGTTTGTTTTCATTCTAAGATTCCAGGCAAAATCCTTTTTCTGACAAAACACCCAGTTTACCTGATGAAGCAGGTAGCCAGGTAATTTCTTTTGTTGCACGTACCCCATGCATTGCACCTTCTTGCCCATGTCTTGCAGCGTTTTAACATAATTGGCTGTCAGCCTGTAATCTGCTGCTTCGCTGGCATCGAAAACCAAGCCGATTTTATTGGCGTCATTAAGCCCCATAACCATTTTCTTACGTTCGCGTCTGGACATATGGCGACGTAAGAAATAGTACCGTATAAACTTTCGGGTTTTTTTTACAACTTCCACCGCAATCTATTTTAACAACAGGCAATACGAATTATAAGAAATCAAAATTACTAGTATTTGTAATTAAATGATCATTTTAAACAGCAAATTTAACAACCAATGTCTATTTCGCCCTATATACATTTATGATCTCACCGATAAAAAAGCGATGGTAGTCTTTTTTTGTATAGATTTTTTCGAGGTCGAATGAAAGGAAAAGTTCTGGTTTTATGTCGTCAAAATATAATTTTCGACATTCCAATGCCAGTTTCGCCTGTTTAAAGATCAGGTTACCAGAGGGTGTTTCCATGGTATCCAGCCCTTCGACATTCATCTTATCAATATTTCTTCCTGACTTAGAGCCACATAGGTTCAGAATATTTCTATGCTTCTCATCAAAGAAATTGAGTGTATAGCCAGGATTCTCCTCCATAAAGAGCATCGTATATCTTTGTGGCCTAATAAATGCGATAGCTATAGGTTTTTTCCATAAAATTCCTGCGGTGCCCCAACTGGCAGTCATCATATTATAATGGACGCGTGTGCCTGCGCAAACCAGCATCCAATCACTTCCAATCAGTTTAAAGATATTATCCTGAATATCTTCGGGTTTAATAGTATCAAAAAGGTCTTGCATAGTCATATCAATAAAAACGCCTGCAATTTACTAAAAAACGCGCACATGACCTACATACACTGTTGTATCTGCATAATTAGTTATCTTTGTTTAAAAACAGGGGGTATGAGGGTAACAGTACTGGGAACCGGAACTTCACAGGGTGTTCCTGTTATTGCATGTCAATGTGAAGTTTGTCAAAGTAATGATCAGCATGACAAGCGGCTGCGTTCAGCTATCATGGTCAGTGATCAGAACACCTGCCTCGTGATCGATGCCGGTGCAGATTTCCGGCAACAAATGCTCACACACCAGGTGAAAAGAGTTGACGGACTTCTCATCACCCACGGTCATAAAGACCATACTGGTGGTCTTGATGATGTTCGTGCGTTTAACTGGGTACTTAAAAAGCCGATAGACATATGGGCACGGAAAGATGTGCAGGATATTGTAAAAAGAGAGTTCCCCTATGCATTTGGTGACAACAAGTATCCAGGCGCCCCGGAAATAAACCTCCGTACCATTCAAGATGATGATATAGTTATAGGAAGTATGCGGATAACCCCTGTTAACGCCTTACATGGCAATCTGCCTGTTACCGGATTCAGGATCGGAGCATTTTCTTACCTCACTGATGCGAGCAGGATTGACACGGAGGAACTCCAAAAGATGAAGGGTTCCAGGGCTATCATTATTAATGCGTTACGCCAGCAACAACACCATTCACATTTCTCGTTAAGCGAAGCTGTAGATATCCTTAAGTACCTCGCACCGGAGAAGGGATATATCACTCATATCAGCCATCAGATGGGGTTTCACAGTAAGGTGCAACAACTGCTTCCGGAGAATGTATTTCTGGCGTATGATGGACTTGTTATTCAGGTCTGAAGGCGGAGCGAAGCGAAGTCCCGAACGCATGTGAGGGATATCATACAAGGTCGAAGGTCGAAGGTCGAAGGTCGAAGGTCAAAAGGTCGAGGATCAATGCGGGTATAGGCCGGGCTTGACCGGCCTGCGTATTATATGGCAGGCAACTGTAGGGACAGGGCTCGACCTGTCCGAAACGCCGCAGGTTATTGGTCAACTGTAGGGACAGGGCTTGACCTGTCCGACTATCATTGGGAAATTGAGACCTTTCGCAGGTCGAGATGGTTCAGGGGGTTATTTGACATTCCATTGACGTATGTTGGGACGAAGCGCACCGACTGGTCATAATAGAGAAATACTACCGGGGCTTCTGCGATAATGATTCGATCCATCTCGTGGTAAAGAGAATGTCGCAGGCTGTCGTTGGTAACCGACATAGCTTGTTCGTAAAGCTGATCAAAAGAGAGGTTTGTAAACCGGGTATAATTAGGTCCAGCCGGAGCATGGTTTTTACTGTAAAAGAGAGCCAGATAGTTTTCGGCATCCGGGTAGTCGGCAATCCAGGAAGCCCTGAAGAAGCTGGCTTCTCCTTTGGCCATCATCTCACGAATAGTGGCTGGAGGCATTACATCAATCTGCAACCTTACGCCGATCCTGGCCAGTTCATGCTGAATATACTGGGCGATATCCTGATAAGCCTGATTGGTATGCAGGGTAATGGATGGCAGACCTGTTCCACCCGGGAAACCGGCTTCTGAGAGCAATTGCCTCGCTTTGTCGGCATTGTAATGATATCCTCCTTCATTGTTGGTAAATCCGGGCATCCCTACAGGAACGAAACCTGCATGTGCAGGAACCCCGATATTGTTACGTAAGAAAGTAAGCATCTTTACCCTGTCAAACCCATAATTAATTGCCTGTCTGATCTTTATGCTTCTCAGAGGCCAATCAGGATACAGGCTATTAGTATCCATCAGGATGCCCAGGTATTCTGTGTTTAAGAATGGCATGGAGATTTTTTTGAATCTATCATGATACCGGGGTTGTAATTCACCATCTGGAGTGAGCAGTTCATCCTTGTAGGAGGCATCTACTGACGACAGAAAGTCCAGGTTTCCTTTTACAAACTCCAGAAATGCCGTTTGTCTGTCGATGATAAAATTAATGGCTACAGCATCCAGATAAGGCAGGCGGTCTTCGCCATCAAACTCAAAGTACGCATCATTCTTCCGCAACACCAGCTTCACCCCTTCTTTCCAATATTGGAGGCGGAAGGGTCCGGTTCCAACGGGGTATTTCCGGAAGTCGTTACCATATTTGTCGATCGCTTCATGTGGTATGGCAGAACAATAGGCCATGCTCAACAAGCCTAAGAATGGCGGAAATGCCTCTGACAATCTAAACATCAATGTTGTATCATTTTGTGCAGAGATATTTAATGTTCCATCATCTTTGCGTGCTATGGCATGCATCACCCATGATCCTGGAGAATTTAACGAAGGGTCTACCAGGCGCGACAGGCTATAAACAAAATCAGAGGCGACCACCCTTCGTCCCTTGTTATCCTGAAAGCAGGGATTATCGTGGAAGTAAATATCTGACCTCAGGAAGAAGGTATACACAAGACCATCGTCAGATATATTCCAGTTGTATGCGATTGCCGGGACAACATTTAGTTCATTATCTAATTCCACAAGGCTATTGAACAACTGAGAAACGGCCCATATATTTGATTGGTTTCGTGCGTACACAGGGTCCAGTGAGGTGATGTTACCAGCTTCGTTATACCTGAAAACGGTCATGTTTTCATGATCACGGAAACCTCCAGCACAAGAAACGCATCCAAAAGAAAATACAATTAGTAATAAGAGGGCACTTAAGGCAACAAAGCACATTTGAAGATCAGTCCGGCACACCCTCATTACTTATAAATTAACCAGTTTACGAGCCATTTTATTGACAAAAATACGCAACATCTACATGCTGTTGGCACAATATATTGAAGATTTATCCATTATCTTTGAAAAGAATATCATTATTTTTGTTTATAATGGAGAAAACCGTATTAATTACAGGTGCCACCAGTGGCATTGGGCTGGCATGTACCAGGGCATTCGCATCAAAAGGTCACCGTATCATTATTTGTGGCCGTCGTACTGACAGGCTGGAATCATTAAAAAAGCAAACAGAACAGGGTTTTGGCGTTGACATTTTTTCTGTCCGGCTCGACGTAAGAGACAGGGTAGCCGTTAAAGAAGCCATTAGTAAGTTACCGGAAGAGTGGTCTGCTGTTGACATTCTTATAAACAATGCCGGACTTGCACTGGGTTTGACCTCTATTGGAGAAGGTGATCAGGATGAATGGGACCAGATGATAGACACGAATATTAAAGGATTGTTATACATAAGCCGTGCAATTATTCCCGGTATGATGAAGCGAAAAAGCGGCCACATCATCAATATTGGCTCTATCGCCGGCAGGGAAACATACCCTAGCGGGAATGTGTATTGTGCAACAAAATACGCTGTTGATGCACTTACTCAAGGCATGCGTATCGATCTGGTATCATACGGTATAAAGGTAACCCAAATCAGTCCGGGTGCAACCGAAACGGAATTTAGTTTGATACGATTCAAAGGAGATGCTGACAGGGCCAAAGATGTTTACAGAGGGTTCACACCGTTAAATGGAGATGACATAGCGAATGCCGTTTTGTACGCGGCCTCATTGCCCCCACATGTAAACATCAATGATATGCTGATCATGCCTGTCAGTCAGGCCAACGCTACAACAATTCACAGGGAACAATCATGAAGAAACTCCACAAACTTGTAGTAACTTCTTATATAGGTCCGTTTATAGTCACCTTTTTTCTTTCCATGTTTATTCTGCTTATGCAGTTCTTATGGAAGTATATAGATGATCTGGTTGGTAAGGGGCTGGAGTGGTATATCATTGGGGAGCTATTATTTTATGCTTCTGCTACGTTTGTACCTCTGGCTCTGCCACTGGCAGTACTGTTATCTTCAATTATGACCATGGGAGCCATGGGAGAACATTACGAGTTGGTTGCTTTTAAATCGGCCGGGATATCTCTGGGAAAGATTATTTGGCCAATGGTAGTAATATCAGGTATTTTGGTAGTTGCCGCGTTTTATTTTTCAAACAATGTATTGCCCGTAGCGAATCTGAAAAGCCTGTCATTGCTGTATGATGTGCGGCATCACAGGCCAGCTTTCAACATTATGGAAGGAGTATATTATAAAGGCATTGACAATTATGTAATAAAGGTTGAGGAGAAGGGGTCTGACGGGCAGTCGTTGTATGGCATAAAGATCTATGACCATACCGATAAGAAAGGAAATATAAATCTGACCACCGCCGAGTGGGGTACAATGGCCGTAACCCCCGACAGGCGGCATTTAATTCTTACATTACACAATGGGATAAACTACCTGGAAACCTCAAAAGATTTTAACGAGCCCGGAAGGCCTTTTCAGCGAACACAGTTTGATAAGCAAATCCGGAAATTTGATCTCAGTGTGTTTGATCTTACACGTACTGATCAGGAGTTGTTTAAGAGCAACTTCAGGATGTTAAACTTAAAGCAGCTGATCTATTATGAGGATTCTTTATCGACAGAGCTCGACTTTAAAAAGAAGCAATATGTTGACACGTATCGGAGCCGGTTCAATAATTTGACATACATTGATTCAACATCTCTGGCGTCTATTCCGGCCAGCCAGTTTGCCTTCTGGGATTCCGGACAACTTCTGAGCAACCCCCATGAGAGTATGGAAATCATTGAGAATGCGATGAGCAATGTGAGGGTAAACAAAGACCATTCCATGTTCTCGCACGGTGAGTTCAGGCACCGAACGAGAAGCCTGGCCCGGTATCAGATAGAGTTTCACCGCAAGTTCACATTGTCGTTTGCGTGTATTGTTCTATTTATGATCGGGGCACCCCTGGGAGCAATTATCAGAAAGGGTGGCTTTGGTTTGCCGGTGGTTGTTTCCGTATTGTTTTTTGTGGTTTTCCATGTTGTATCTATTACCGGTGAAAAATTTGTACGTGAAGGGGTGCTGGAGGCACATCAGGGGATGTGGATTGCTTCTATATTGTTGTTACCTGTTGGGTTATTGTTAATCATTAAAGCCACCACAGACTCTGCCTTACTTGATATTGACAGCTATATTAAAAGGCTGGAAATGTTAACCAAAAAAAGGACGACTTGATGAAAGTGTTACAGCTATGCCACAGGTTGCCATATCCTCCATCTGATGGAGGCTCTATTGCCATGCATCAGATCACAGAAGGTCTTTTAAATCAAGGTATTTCAGTAAAAGTACTGGCTCTTTCTCCCACCTTATTAGAAACAAGTTCAAAGCATATTGATGATAATTACGTCAAACAGACAGGCTTTGAATCGGTTTCTATCGATACCCAGGTAAAATATATTCCTGCCCTGGTTAACCTGTTTTCCAGTAAATCTTATAATATTGAGCGGTTCCACTCCAAGCGGATGGAAGAGACAATTAAGGATGTTTTGTTGCGTGACCATTTTGACATTATCCAACTTGAGGGATTATATCTCACACCTTACATACCATTGATACGCAGCTTATCTGGTTCTCCCATTCTTTTCCGTTCTCACAACATAGAACACTTTATATGGTTACGATTGGCACGAGCTTCCAGGCATCCATTTAAAAAAATGTACCTGCAATTTCTTGCTACCAGATTAAAGAAGTACGAAGACAATATAATCCACGAGGTAGATGGATTGGTTGCCATTTCAGATATCGACAAGCAGTTTTTTATTGACAGAGGTTTTACCGGACCATCTATTGTTATTCCGGCTGGCATGCCAGAACTAACGGTTCATGACAAGGAATTATCAAGAGAGAATAAAAGTGTGTTTCATCTGGGAAGCATGGATTGGCGGCCCAACCAGGAGGGAGTTATTTGGTTTTTAAAGAAAGTGTGGCCTTTGGTAATTGCTGAAATGCCAGACCTTAAGTTTTATCTGGCAGGGAAGCGTATGCCCGAAAACTTTCACCAATATGCCAACCAACATGTTGTTGTAGTAGGTGAAGTAGACAATGCCATTGAGTTTTTGTTGACAAAAAATGTTATGGTGGTGCCATTGCTTTCAGGTGGTGGTATGCGGGTAAAGATCATTGAAGGCATGGCCGCTTCCAAAGTCATAGTGTCTACAACCATAGGTGCTGAAGGTATTGGATGCAAGCATGGAGATCACATATATCTTGCAGACAGACCAGAGGATATGGCAAGATACATACTACATTGTATTGACCATCCTGAGGAGGCTGAACAGATTGGAAAGCAAGCCCGTGAATTTGTGCAGAGGCACTACTCTTTGGAACGAATTATTAAAAAACTGATCAAGTTTTACAGGGGTTTTTATTCCAATTGAGTATTTAAAATCATACCTTTGCGCTCAAATAATAGAAAAGCAGCGAGTATACCGGTGCTTTACATCAGAAAACAGCTTTTTTGCTTTGAGAAAGAAAATTTTCGTTCTGCTTTCAAGGGTCCCTTATCCACTGGAAAAAGGCGATAAGCTCAGGGCCTTTCACCAGATAAAAGAATTATCGGAACAGCACGATATTATACTATGTGCTTTAAGCGACATTCCCATACGACCTGAGACGAGGGACTTTCTGAAACCATTTGTCAAACAACTGTATGTTTTTCGGTTGGGCAGGCTGGGCATATTTTTCAGGTTATTGCTGAGCTTTTTTACCAGCAAACCGTTTCAGGTCGCCTACTTTTACAAACGTAGCACCCGTCAGGCAATCAAAAAACTGATCAAAAAGCACGATCCTGATTATGTATATTGCCAGTTGATCAGAACGGCAGAATACATAAAAGACCTGGACGTTAACAAAACCCTTGATTATCAAGATGTTTTTTCAAGAGGCTTATACCGGCGCTGGCAGGTGGCACCCTGGTATAAAAAGGTCTTTATTGGGATGGAGTACAGAAGGGTATTGCGATATGAAGCGATGGTTTTCGATTGTTTTAAAAAGAAAACCATTATTTCATATCCTGATCGTGACCTGATACCCCACATGGACAGAGACCAGATTGAGGTTATTCCCAATGGCGTGGATTTTTCATTCTTTGAGCCAAAGAATAGTGATAAGGTGTATGATATCATATTCACTGGAAACATGGCCTACCCACCAAATATCAATGGCGCCACCTATTTGATCAAAAAGGTAATGCCAATTGTATGGAGGCACTTACCCAATGTCACTGTTGTTTTAGCAGGAGCAAATCCTTCTTTATTTGTTAAGAGCCTGGAATCAGACAGGGTGCTGGTTACCGGTTGGGTAAACGACATGCGCGACTATTACAGTAAATCAAAAATATTTGTTGCCCCCATGCAAATTGGCACCGGCATGCAGAACAAGGTGCTTGAAGCAATGGCTATGGGATTGCCTTGTATTACCTCTGCGCTCGCCAATGACGCGCTTAATGCTCCTGAGGGTACCGCTGTATTGGTAGGAAAAGACGCTGAAGATTTTGCCAGTCATATTATAGCTTTATTAAACAGCCCTGATAAGTGCGAACAACTTGCAAAGAATGGTTATCAATATGTGCGCGAGCATTATCAGTGGTCAAATGTTTGTGCCAGACTACTGGAAATAATAACCAGGGTGGACTAAAATTTTATTGTTTTACATCACAATGGAAAAGAGACTTAATACTATTGAAGAGGCAGTTGCTGATATACGTGACGGGAAGGTAATTATTGTAGTTGATGACGAAAATCGCGAAAATGAGGGAGATTTTCTCTGTGCTGCCCAAACCATAACGCCTGAAATTGTCAATTTCATGGCCACTCATGGCAGGGGTTTAATTTGCACACCCATTACCCGTCAGCGTTGCGAGCAGCTTGATCTGGAGCTGATGGTTCCCAAAAACACATCTATTCATGACACGCCATTTACTGTTTCGATAGACCTGATAGGTCATGGTTGCACTACTGGAATTTCTGCATCAGATCGTGCTAAAACCATCAAGGCATTGGCCGACCCTTCCACACCTCCGGAATCATTGGGGAGGCCCGGGCATATATTTCCGTTACGGGCCCGCGAAGGGGGTGTTTTGCAGAGAGCGGGCCACACAGAAGCTTCTATTGACCTGGCGAGGCTTGCCGGGTTAGAGCCTGCCGGTGTGCTGGTAGAGATCATGAATGAAGATGGAAGCATGGCGCGGTTGCCAGAACTTTTTGAAATTGCAGAACGTTTTCAGTTAAAGATCATATCCATAGAAGATCTTATTGCTTACCGGATAAAGAATGAAAGCCTTATTGTCAAAGAGATCACGGTTGACCTGCCCACAGAATGGGGTAGTTTCAAGCTGACAGCTTACAAGCAAACCACCAACGAAAAGGTGCATCTGGCTTTAACCAAGGGGACATGGACGGCAGATGAGGAGGTGTTGGTAAGGGTTCATTCTTCCTGTGTTACAGGAGACATTTTTGGCTCATGTAAGTGCGATTGTGGCGGTCAGCTTCACAAAGCCATGCAAATGGTAGAAAAAGAAGGCAGGGGGATAGTGCTTTACATGAACCAGGAAGGCAGAGGTATAGGCCTTTTAAGCAAGTTAAAAGCTTACCACCTCCAGGAAATGGGGAGGGACACTGTGGAAGCCAATATTGAGTTGGGGTTTAAAGCCGATGAGCGCGACTATGGTATTGGCGCACAGATACTTCGTGACTTAGGGGCCCTTAAAATACGGCTTATCACCAACAACCCGTCCAAGCGTACAGGTTTGATGGGATACGGCATTGAAATAACAGAGAATGTTCCCATCATCGTGCCTACAAATAGTCATTGCAAGGTTTATCTCGACACCAAAAAGAACAAGCTGGGTCATCTATTATAGCTATTCTGTTACGTCAGGGATTGTTACGTCAGGAATTGTTACGTCAGGAATCTCTTCCGGCCTGAAGCTACGTCTGAACAACTCAGAAATTGAATCAAACTCTTTCCGGTAAAACACCCCGACACCCTGGGTATAA